>JBDSEJ010000456.1:0-6590 GCA_039920105.1 Candidatus Nitrotoga sp.
GGCTGCCGTTTAGAATCGCACATTATAATTACACAGATAATTGCTGTAGCAGTGCTTCAGCAACCGTTCGATGCTGCTCATTTCCCTCGCGCACAACCTCTTCCAAAATTTCACGCGCGCCTGCAATATCTCCCATTTCCTGATAAGCCTTTGCGAGATCAAGCTTCGTAGCAGCGTCATGCCACCGTGCATCCCTTTCCTCTGCTGACAGGGCAGGAATATTCTCATCAGGTTTATCCATATTCAGATTGATGTCGCCCAGATCAATATCCAACTTTTCCTTAGGGACAGCTACTTCAGAAGGTACCTCAAGCTTGTTTTCATTCTTATTGACAATGGGGAAATCCAGCGTGAAATCGACTGGTTCAATTACATTCGTCGGATCAATCACCTCCGTTTTTTCAGGATTCTTTGCAGGGGTAAGAGCATGATCAGATGTCACATCTACAATAAAATTGTCAAAATTCGTTGTAGTTGCTTCGTCTTTACCAATGCTCGTTGCAGTCAACTTCGGATTACTAGCAGTCACATCAAAATCCATCGCTACACTCTTTGAGTCAGTGTTCGACAAGCTTGACTCAAAACTGTCTATAGATGCTTTCGGTGCACTGAAGTCGAGATCAAGATCAAAATCCAATGCAGGCGGTGTTTGTTTTGTCTTACCCTCATTGAGCATGACATCGGAAGTGGGAGTAGCAGAAAATGACTCTTCTACCGCTGAACCTACATGGCCACCATACATTGGATTGTTCGGCTCAAGCCTGAGTCCCATTATGGCTGCTTGTTCCCAGGCACCCTCATCGCCGGAATCCCTTAACTGACGCGCAATTGTAGCGAATGAACGCGCGTCCTTACGGTTCTCATAAATGGACAGCAGCTTGAGGTGGATCTGATGATTAGCCGGATTTTTACTCAACGCCTCCTTCAAAATCTTTTCCGCTTGCTCATCACGACCAAAGCTCAGGAACAAGTCTGCCCCGCTGATCGGATCAAAATCATCGGCCTGCGCTTGGCTAGCACTGCTGGCCGTGGTAGTTTCGTTAGCAACACCCCCAAACTTCTCAGGAGATGAAGTTGGCATAACTGATTGATTAGGTGAGCCTATCACATGCTCAACCGGCTTATCAGCAAATTTAGCTTTTCCCTTGCTGCCCTTACTTCGCCGGGTGAGCATATAACCAAGTCCGACCAGCCCAAGCAGCGCAGCCGCTCCGCCCACCATATAAAGTGGTTCGCTTAGTATCACATCCAACAGAGAAGGTTTAGTAGGAACCAACTTGGGTTTGGTTATTGGCTTGACTTGCTCCGCCGGGCTGACGGTCGCAACTGCACTGACGGCTGCAACCTCAGAAGCAACAAGAGCAACTTGTGATGCATCCACAGGGACTTGTGGCACAGCTCCTTGCTGGGCTTCATCCAACTTTGTTACAGCCTGACTTTCGACTTGATTCTGGTCAAGCTTCACCCCTGCTACAGGTGGCTGACTCTTCAAATCGATCAGGCGCTGCAAGTCTTGGACATTTTTTTCTAACGCTGCAACACGTTCATTGCTTTCCTGTAACGCCTTGCTCTTAGCTATCGTTTCTTCTTCCAGTGCATGAATCTTGCTCTGCAAAGTTTTGGAATTACCGCCTGCAGAGGTTTGGTCACCGGGTGCCTCACCCTTGGACAACCTTACTACTTCTTTAGCAGACTCTCTGACTGCAGGAGCATCATCGGCCACAGTAGTACTAATTTTACCGGAGACTCCCTGCCTAGACTCGTCCCCCGCAGTAAATCCACTGGCTGCAGCAAGTTTTTGGCGATAGGCATGCCAATCATCGGCTTGCGCGCGGATTTCTGTCGCAGCTCTCGCCTGCGACAGATTATCCAGCTCGGATTGCTCTGGCATTTGCAGAATTTTACCTGCCTTCAGACGATTCATATTTTTGCCGTCGAAAGCGTCGGCATTGGCGTTATACAGAGCAACCAGCGCGCGCTCCAGACTAATATCGGAAGACTTTGTTTGTAATGCAAGCTTGCTCAAGGTATCGCCGCGATTCACCTTGATAGCGCCGGAAGCAGCGTTACGACTTTCATTGGATTTGCTATTGACTTTGTTAACAGCAACTGGCATTTCGTCAACAGCTATTTCGTCAACAGCTTTCTTGTCACCCGCCATTGAAGTAGTGCTTGGTAACGGGGATTCAATTACCGCTTTTTGGGCTATTTCTTGGGCTTTGGGTTCCAGCTCAGACACGTCAACAATACTTGGCTCTACTGGTTTCACTTCTGCTGGCTGGGGTCGCACTGGAACATAACCTGGCGGATCAAGCAGAAAAGTGTACTCTCGTAGCAACTTGCCAGACGACCAGGTCAACTCCACCAACAGATTAACGAATGGCTCGTTAATCGGTTGCACTGAAGTTATCTTGATATTAGGTTCGCCATTAGCATTCGATTCAATCTTGAATTTTAAAGGAGGCAACCCGGATGGATAATCCAAGCCCGCATCATTGAACACTTCGGGTGGAGCCAAGCGCGCAGACAGACTACTTATTTCCTCTTTGCTGGCCGTCCCAAGCTCTATCAACACATTCATGGGTTCACCCAAGGTGTTGGACACGTTAATATCTCCCATGCTAATCGCATAGGAAAAGCCAGACAAAACCAAACTGATAACTAATCCCAACGCTTTGACGAGTGATTTCAGCACACTGCCACCTTTATAAAGATTTTATTTAACATTGAAGAACATAACATCATGGAGTTATCAGCGCAAGCAAAAGCTCAGGCCAAGTACGTTTCAATCAAAATCTCGGCAATCTGCACGCTGTTAAGTGCTGCACCTTTACGTACATTATCGCTCACCACCCACAGATTAAGACCACGCGGATGTGATATATCCTCACGGATACGCCCCACAAGAGTCGCATCTTGTCCTGCTGCTTCGATGGCAGTTGGATAGCCACCAGGCTCGCGGCTATCCATCACCTGTACGCCCGGCGCCTTTTCCAACAATGCGCGCACTTCGTTCGCAGTGATTTTTTTGTGTGTTTCAATATGCACCGCTTCTGAATGTCCATAGAACACCGGCACCCGCACAGCAGTCGCATTTACCATAATGCTCTCATCTTCCATGATCTTACGAGTCTCCCACACCATCTTCATCTCTTCTTTGGTGTAACCGTTATCCATAAACACATCAATGTGCGGCAGCACATTGAATGCGATACGTTTAGAATAAACCTCAGTCTTCACTTCCTGATGATTAAACAAAGCACGTGTCTGCTCCGCCAACTCCTCAATGGCTTCCTTGCCAGTGCCAGAAACTGCCTGATACGTGGCAACATTTATGCGCTCAATTCCTACTGCATCATGGATAGGTTTCAACGCCACCAACATTTGAATGGTGGAACAGTTTGGATTGGCAATAATGCCCCGATTTTTGTATTGCGCAATGGCATGCGGATTCACTTCCGGTACCACAAGCGGGATATCATCCTCATAGCGGAATTGCGCAGTATTATCGATCACCACGCAACCAGCTGCCGCAGCAATAGGCGCATATTTTTCCGACACACTGCTACCAGCGGAAAACAAGCCTATCTGCACCTGCGAAAAATCGAAATCTTCAGCGTCCTGAACAGTAACTTCCTGATTGCGGAATGTCACTGTAGAACCGGCAGAGCGGCTAGAAGCCAATGGGAAAAGCTTACCGACCGGAAAGTTGCGCTGTTCCAGAATTGACAGCATTGCCTCGCCAACAGCACCGGTCGCACCCAATATCGCGACATCGTATTTCTTGTTCATGCTTTCACTCTCTTTATTATTTACCCCCGGTGAAGCCGGAGGCCCTGGTAACCAAGGTGCTGCCCAAATATCGCTCGTTTCTGCCTCTTGGGAATAAAAACCTTATGACAATACATCCTATCTCATATGATTCAGTGACTGTAGGCCCCAACATTGAGCAGTCCCTGGGCAAAGCGAGCTGCCTACCTCATTAAATTAATTTAACAACGTCGCAACCACGGCATCGCCCATCGCATCCGTACCAATCTTTTCCATTCCCGCCTCGGCAATGTCCGCAGTGCGCAAACCTCGCTGCAAAGTATTTCGCACTGCAGACTCGATGCGTTGTGCGATATCTACGCGTGCAAATGTGTAGCGCATCATCATTGCCAATGACAAAATTGTCGCCAACGGATTGGCAATATTTTTGCCCGCAATGTCCGGCGCTGAGCCGTGACAAGGTTCATACAAGCCCTTGCCATTCGCATCCAGCGAAGCGGAAGGCAACATGCCGATAGAACCAGTCAACATGGATGCTTCATCCGACAGGATGTCACCAAAGATGTTACCGGTGAGAATTACATCGAACTGCTTGGGCGCCCGCACCAACTGCATCGCCGCATTGTCCACATACATATGCGATAGCTCGACTGCAGGATACCCCTTTGCTACCTCAGTTACTATTTCGCGCCACAAAATGCTCGTATCCAGCACATTAGCCTTATCCACTGAGCATACTTTTCCCGTACCATTTTCACCGGCACGTTTCATGGCAATCTGGAAGCCAACATGCGCCACGCGGGCGATCTCAGATTCACTGTATACCATGGTATCAAAACCTTGCCGCTCACCATTATCGAGCGTCCGAATGCCGCGCGGCTGGCCGAAATAAATATCGCCAGTCAACTCCCGCAGAATCATGATGTCTAGCCCAGACACCAATTCCAGACGCAGCGGAGACGCATTTGCCAACTCCGGATACAACTGCGCCGGACGCAGGTTAGCAAACAAATTCAGACCCTTACGAATGCGTAACAGGCCTTGTTCCGGGCGTAACGAGCGCGGCAGTGTGTCATATTGATATCCCCCAACTGCCCCGAACAAAACAGCATCTGACTGCTTTGCCAGCTTTAGTGTCGCATCCGGTAGCGGATCACCCGAGGCATCGTATCCTGCGCCTCCGATAGGTGCATATTCCAGCTCTAACGGCAACCCCTCACGTTGCAAGACTTCTAGTACCTTAGCAGCTTGTGCAACAATTTCTGGCCCAATGCCGTCACCCGGCAATATTGCGATTTTCATAAATTCAACTTTCTTCTCTGCCTGTGCATTTACTCAGATAAACAACCACGGAGTTTCAGATTTACGCCGTGCTTCATATGCCTTGATCTCATGCACATGCTGCAGAGTCAGCCCAATGTCATCCAGTCCATTCAACAAGCAGTTTTTTCGGAAAGCATCTACCTCAAAGCGATACAACGTCCCATTCTGCGCAATGATGCTTTGTTGCTCGAGATCAACCTTCAGATGATAGCCCGGCGTCACGGTCACCGCCTGAAACAAGTCATCTACGCTCGCAGTATCCAGCACTATCGGCAATAAACCATTTTTAAAACAGTTATTACAGAAAATGTCTGCAAAGCTGGGGGCAATAATGGCGCGGAAGCCATAATCATTCAGCGCCCACGGCGCATGCTCACGCGATGAACCACAACCGAAATTTTCACGTGCAAGTAAAATCTGCGCGCCATGATAACGCGGCTGGTTTAGGACAAAATCCGGATTAATTGGTCGCCTGGAGTTTTCCATGCCCGGCTCACCGTGGTCAAGATAGCGCCACTCGTCAAACAGGTTGGGACCAAAACCGGTGCGCTTGATCGATTTCAGAAATTGCTTGGGGATGATCGCGTCCGTATCCACGTTGGCTCGGTCAAGTGGTACAACCAAACCATCAATACGAATAAACTTATCCATTGTTATTTTCCATTCGCTGTTTTCTCAATCGTGCCGCCAACTTTAGACAAATCCTTGCCAAATCCTCCCACGGTATTACATCCTGCCACCATAACCAAGGGCAACACCAACACCAATACCATTTTCAACATTTTCATTTATTCCAGTCTACAAAGTAATACTAAAAGCTTCTGACATCTACAAAATGACCGGCAATAGCTGCAGCTGCTGCCATCTCAGGACTTACTAAATGTGTTCTGCCGCCCGGTCCCTGCCGTCCTTCGAAATTGCGGTTGGAAGTTGAAGCACATCGTTCACCTGGCTCCAATTTGTCCGCATTCATCGCAAGACACATTGAACATCCTGGCTCACGCCATTGGAAACCCGCCTCGACAAATATTTTGTCTAAGCCTTCGCGCTCAGCCTGCTGCTTGACGAGTCCAGAACCAGGCACTGCCATTGCCAGCTTCACATTGGCAGCAACCTGCTTGCCGCGAACGACCTCTGCCGCCGCGCGCAAATCCTCAATGCGAGCATTGGTGCAAGAACCGATAAATACTTTGTCAATTTGAATTTCTGTAATCGGTGTATTCGGCTTCAATCCCATATATTTTAAGGAAAGATCAATACTGCTGCGCTTCACGGGATCGCTTTCCCGTGCCGGATCGGGTACGTTGCCATCCACCGCCACTACCATTTCCGGTGAGGTACCCCAAGTTACTTGCGGTTTAATTTCCGCAGCATCCAATTGCACCACCTTGTCGAACTGCGCACTCTCGTCACTATGCAAAGTACGCCAGTAGTCTACCGCCCTGTCCCATAATTCACCTTGCGGCGCAAAAGGCCGACCCTTAAGGTAGCTGATC
>JBDSEJ010000457.1:0-4510 GCA_039920105.1 Candidatus Nitrotoga sp.
CTAACCTGAATTTTGCATAAAAAGGGCAGAAATACATGCAAGTGTTTGATATAATTGCGGTTACAAAGCCAGCAACTCGTAAAACACAAACAGTCTCTGCCCATGACGAATTCTACCCCAAACCAACTCCGTTTTGCCCCTTCCGCCGGTTTTACCCTTTGTGCCGACTTCGATGGCGGCGGACTCTCTTCCGATCTCGGCCCCTTGCTATTGCGCGGTGTTGACCAACAAATCGGACTGACCGATCGTTTGTCTAACGCACTGGTTGACCGTCGTCACCCAAGCTACGTCAAACATGCCCTGCGCGATGTGCTGACTCAGCGCATCTTCCAGATTGCATCCGGCTACGAAGACGGCAATGACAGCAATTCGCTACGCTTTGACCCGATGTTCCGTCTCGGCGCAGGACGCAAGCCGTTCGATCCGGAAGAGGCGCTTGCCTCGGGTGCGACGATCTCACGCTTCGAACATGCCGCACGCCGCCGCGATGTTTACCGTGCGAGCCAAGCGATAGTGGAGCAGTTCATCGCCGGCTACGCCACACCGCCCAAAGCCCTGGTGCTCGACCTTGATCATTCGGAAGACAAGGCTCACGGGCAGCAGCCACTGGCCTTTTACAACGGTTATTACCGCAGTACTTGCTATCTCCCGCTGTTCATCTTTGAGGGCTTGAGCGGCGCTTTGGTCGCCGCTGTGCTGCGTCCCGGCAAGCGCCCTACCGGGGCTGAGAATGCGATGATCCTGAAGCGTGTGCTGAAACTGATTCGGCAGCGCTTTCCTGATACGCACATCCTGGTGCGCGGTGACGGCCATTTCTCCAATCCAGAACTGATGCAGTTGATCGATGCGATGCCCAACACGGATTTCATCTTCGGCTTGGGCGGCAATGCCAATCTGTTGCGTTCTGCTGAACCCACATTGAAACAGGCGCGTGCGCTGTACGCACAGCGTCAGGCTTTCGGCGAGAACGCACCCATTCGTTTGTATGAGGAATTCGACTATGCCGCAGGTTCCTGGCACACGTCACGCCGGGTTATTCTCAAAGCTTGCGTGATGGCGCTGGGCGACAATCCGCGCTTTGTGGTGACCTCGATGGATTTGCCAGACCCGCATACGATTTACACCGAACTCTATTGTGCCCGTGGTCAGGCCGAGAACTTCATCAAGTATCTGAAGTGCGATCTGTCCGCCGACCGAACTTCTTGCACGACTTTCCTCGCCAACTGCATGCGCTTGATTCTTCATTCCGCAGCCTATGCGTTGCACCAGCAGCTGCGCGCCGAGGCGCTCCAGCACACTGAATTCGCATCGGCTCAGCCCATCAGCGTGATTCTCAAGCTGTTCAAAGTGGCCACTCAGGTCAAGCAATACAAAGACCGTGTCATTCTGCATCTGCCCTCAAGCTATCCCTTCAAGCATCTGCTGTGGCAGCTGACCGAACGCCTGTATCTGCCCAAACCGCTCCGCTTTAATTCTTCCTGAGCACGCCACGTCCGGCCAGCCGTGAATAGGCCACACACTCTCCACCCATAATCGTCAACCCGCATACTCCACCTTCATGGGGTTGGGGGAGATTTGCTCTGCGTTCTACCACTAAAATAAATTCGGCAAATTCATGTCTTCAATTAAGTTTATGAAACATTCGGGCTAACAACATGATTTGCGAACACAGCCATATAAATACAGTAATGTCTGATAAAAATATGCCAGAAGAGTGCGTCTATCAACTTCATTTAGCCGTATCAATAGGCTATTTTGTCGTAGTGTAAAACACTCAGTGTACTGAAAAAATAATCAGTCCTTTTTGCCCCATACCTCTTTCAGACGAGCATCGCGACCGCAGCTGTAACGATAGTATTTGTAACGAATCGGGTTCTTGTTGTGAAAGTCTTGGTGATATTCCTCCGCCGGATAGAATGTTGTAGCGGGCAACAACTCGGTCACAATCGGCTGGGTAAAGCGACCAGAAGACTCTAACCCGGCCTTGGATGCTTCGGCTTGCTGTCGCTGATCCGCATTGTGATAAAAAATTGCGCTACGGTACTGCGCACCACGATCGCAAAATTGGCGATTAGGCGTTAGCGGATCTATCGTCGGCCAATATGCGGCAAGCAGTTTGGCGAAATTGGTCTTGGCAGGGTCAAAACGCACTTGCACCGCTTCAACATGGCCAGTGTTTCCGGCAGATACTTGTTCATATGTCGGGTTGAGCACTGTGCCGCCGATATAGCCCGACGTAGTGGATATCACGCCCGGTATTTTGTCGAAATCTGATTCGGTGCACCAGAAGCAGCCACCCGCAAAGGTGGCAACGCCTGCCGCTGTTTGAGCCCGATCGTTGGAGACTGCGGAGGTATTCTGTGCCCTTGATTGCCCGCAGGCAGCAAATACGGCAAGCATCAGCAAGGCAATGCCAAGCGCACTGCGGGCTTTGTTGTCAAAAAAAGAGGGGTTCATTATTGTCATAATTAGCTCCTTAGTGCTGGTAATGGTTCGTCCTTCGGGATAAATCGCAATGCTAAGCCGTTGTTGCACCAGCGCTCATTACGTGGCGCTGGCCCATCATTGAACAAATGGCCTTGGTGGCCGCCGCAACGTGCGCAGTGATATTCAGTGCGGGGTATAAGCATTTTGAAATCGCGTTTTGTCCCTAAATGCCCCGCAATGGGCTGGGTAAAGCTAGGCCAGCCGGTACCACTTTCAAATTTGTGTGCACTTTCGAACAATGGCAAGTAACAAGCGGCACAAATATAGAGGCCATCACGATGCTCACCATTAAGTTCGCTGCTATTTTGTCGTTCGGTATCCTCTTCAAACAGCACCTTGTAAGCATCAGCGGAGACCAACGATCGCCACTCTTCATGCGGCTTACTCAGCGGTGTAATTGTGACAGCATCAATGGCATTTACCGCCGTCCGGCTGCGTGAACAAGCCGAAATCAACGGGAGCGCGGCCACCAGGGCAAGGCTTTGTAGCAGGGTTCTTCGTTTCATGGTAATTCCTTTTGAAAGTTTGAAGGATTCGACCGTGTACTCAAATTATCGTTCTCAACATCCGAACCGGTTGCAACAAATCCTGCACAGACGCGCTCGTCGGCAAACATTATATTTCTGCCACCCGCTTAGATTGCGCTGTGAATACGGGCAATGTCAACCCGATCACCCACCGCCCGTGACAGCAGTGGCAAACAAACTACGACCCACCATAGCAATTTTTTATGGCACCCACGTGAATAGCGTTTCGATGAGAAATGCATCGTCAAAGTGGCGGCGACCGACAAAAGCAACTGCATGGCGCCCCCACTGGCGCATTGCGCCCGGCGAGCGTATGCCCATAGGCCACAAAAGAAAGCGCTCAGGGCGCTCCGTGCCGGCGATTAAGCCATGTATGCCAAAAAGGCTGCGGTAACCGTCAGCAGTGGGCAGGGAACGTAATGTATCGTAGTCTTCCCAGGCCATTGGTTGCGCCGCAGTCAGTAATTCGGGTGGTGATTTGTCGTGGTAGATTCGCCGAATAAAATGAGTGCGGGAAGCGATGCGGAGCACGAGCGGTTGTAGTTCAGGTGCAGGTTGCGGCAGCAGTGGGGCTTCAAAATAAAAAGAGGGAAGGTCGTCGCGCAGACGCAGATGACGGCTCGTGAAGAATTGGTGGTAGCAACCGCAGTTATGGATAACGTCATACAGCCACGGCTCGCCGTCCGCGCCCAAAGTTATTCGCCAGTTAAGGCCGTCTAGCTGCCCGGCATAAATGTCGTTGCCTGGGCGTGCTGGAAACCAGACAATATAATTGAGTTGCAGTAGCACCTGGTCGCCGAATCGGGTGTGCGAAACCTTGCGATACAACGTCGGGCGCGTTACGTCCACCACCGGCCCGCTATCCCAGCTTGGCGTCCCGATACGATCATTGTTATCCATTACATCCACCTCCCATACCGGGGCAAAGGTGTTGAAGAGCCGTTCGAGGTCGGTGATCGTTGGCATGGGAATACCGAGTGGATCCAGTGAGCGATGCAGAATATCACCCACCTGTGGCGCAGTGAGCCGCGCACCGGGCGATGGCGCCCAGCGTACCAGTTCACCCGCAACTGGCAGCTCTGCCAACGGGGTGGCGAAGGTGTTGTGTGCCTCACTATGCCAAACCGATATTCTGGTGGAAACGACCGGCGCAGTAAGCGGATAAAGGCCGAGTACCTGCCACCAGGTAACATAATCATCCGGTACGCGAGCAGCATCGCGCAGCATATTGCGGCGCTCTGGTTGCGCGAGATCGTCGGCAAGCAGGCTTGCACGACAGCGACTGAGTTCTTCACCCAGGGTGTCGTTTTGACGACTCTTCACCGACGTGGGCAGATTACGTAACTCCAGCGCACGCGACTCAGCATCCAAATCTGCCATGTGTGTAGTCCATGCTGTCCAATGTTGCTGTGCAGTCAACTCTCCGCGGAACGAAGCGAGCAGGCGTGATGTGCGTAAGTAGGGAAAGTCCTGAACCGGAGAGGAACCGTAATCGC
>JBDSEJ010000458.1:0-2158 GCA_039920105.1 Candidatus Nitrotoga sp.
TGCCTGATTCGACGAAGATTATTTTTGCTGTGGATTTGCTTTCAGGAGCCCATTCACTGTAACAAGACACATCAATCTCGCAGCTTGCCGCTTGTCCAATCTTGACAATTTTTTTTTCAGGTGTAGTTAGGTGTACGTCAAAAAAAAAATGAGAGATTCTGGGAATGGCGATTTCAACTGTACTCGGGCTGATACCTGACGGTAATTCGATTTCCATGGTGACTTCTTTGCCATCGACATGAGGTGACCAGTAGGTGCGGGCCGCGTCGGTATTGTCGCCTGCATCCAAATTGCGCTGGATGGCCTCCATGATCTCTTTTCCGGCAATTTCGTAGGCAACTTTGGAGTCTTGTGAATAGAAGCGGAAAGTTATTTCCGCCGGCAAACGGCGCACCAGAATGCCCAAACGAATTCCCGTTGCTTGTGGTGAGGTAATGCTGATCGCCGCAATTTTTCCGCCTTGAAGCGTGCTTTGCCAATTTAATCCGGATGCTGTATCAGTGATGCTTGCAAGTTGGGGAACATCGCGGCCAAAACCGATTTTGCGGGGCGTACCGGGGCGCGAATCGACATCAGCTTCGGCAGATTTTTTCGTTTGAGAAATGGCACCAATCGAGATTGAGTTTGGCGGAGGAGAAATGCTGGCGCGACGGGGTTTCAACGGCGAGGCATTGCCGTTAGCGGCTGCGGGTGAGGCGTAAGATTCGACCCGGCCAGTATTGGGTTCAAACGATTGCGCGTAGATGGGGGGGGAGATGAGCGTCAGTAACACCCAAAACGCAACTAAGACATTGAAATTGATGTAGCCTGGCATGATTCTCTTTGCGTCGTTTATATCAACGAATATTACTACACACTACATCCGATCGCACTAAGCCTGGGCACATTTACAACTGGCAACGTCCAGAATGCTGGAATAACCCCGTCATATCTGACGGGGCATAAGTGTGATTGTTCTGTTCTTACTTGTTTTTCCCCTTTTTTGGTTACTGCCCTGTCTGCATAATCGCCCGAACTTCCGAGGCCCACGCAGCAAGGGCGGCAGTCTTTATGGAATCTTCCTGGGATAATGATTTTTCCATACCCGAAGAATTTTTCTTTTCAAGATTCTTGGCGGAATGATTGACTAATATTTTTGCAGGCATCCTTAGTGCGTGTGTTGATAACGATGTCTTGGTTCCATCGTTAAGCCCAGTTTTAGCGCCCGTCTTGGTCGCGAGTCTCAGTGCATGAGCCTCGTAATTTGAAGAAAAACTCGAAGGAGTGTCGCCAGTCATTGCTGTTACCCAGTAATAAATTCCAGTTCCGTGATCTCCGGAAAACTTAAAGGCAAATATATCGGTGTCAAACGTTAACGGTATATCCACGCAGAGCACCATCTCAGCGAATTCGCCGGACACTTGAAACTCGCACCCCACGTCAGTGGAAGCAGTCGTAACAACGCCATTACCCGTCGAAGATGCGCCGAGTTTCCTGTTAAATGTCCTCGCGCCGGTGAAAATGTCATCTGCCACTATTGTTGATAGCATCCACTGCCCCAGCAACCCATCAGGCCCATCAGCATATCCGAATGGCCTCTTTGAAACGGCCCTCTTTTTCTCGCCCGGCAATGTAATGAAGCCGTGCTTTCCGCTCGTAAAATTCATCGTAACTGTGCCGGCTGGATTTAATAAGGATGCAGGTTTGTAGACAGAGCCAAACGAGGTGCCGTCCCGTAAATCAAGCAGTGAGGCGGTAAAGGTATTGTTTGCGATAGGACCAGCTGCGTAATAAAACACGCTGCTACCATCAGCGCGGTAACCGAAGTAGGTAAGAACCATTATTTCGTTTTCAACCTCAATCTGAAATCCCCTGCCAGGAAGGCCATTGTCCTCGCTATCAACGCCCCACATTCCGTTCGCAGGCATGAACGCCCATGCCGAAGAGCTTATCGCAAGAATTAAAGCGACCACTACACTTTTTAGATTTAACATTTTTTCTCCTCAATAAGAAATGGATACCTGCAATTCAATCAAGTGGGATCGCATTTACAACACAATCTAGATTTTGCCCCAACCCAGTCAATCTATGCATTCTCGGGCTCCGGCAGGCTATTAAAAGTTTGATATTCCGGCGAAAATCTCATAGTAGAGCAAGATTTATTAAAAGCGAATAAGCA
>JBDSEJ010000459.1:0-2153 GCA_039920105.1 Candidatus Nitrotoga sp.
TGCTGGTGACTGCCTTGACCCCTCATATAGGCTACGACCGTGCCGCCAAGATCGCCAAACAAGCACACCGGGATGGCGGTACGCTAAAACAGACTGCTTTAGCTCTAGGATATGTTACGGAAGAGGAATTCGACTGCTGGGTGCAACCCTTGAAAATGACTTGATATATCTAAGAAAACTTAATGCGTCTAACCCCCTTGTAGGTTAATACCCATTCTGTTCATATTTACCGCCTACCTCTCCCTACTCACCAATCAGATGGTTATCAGCATATGGCACATCGGTAAAGCCAAACTGGCTCAGGTCTCGGATACGCATTGGATACAGAATACCGTCCAGATGATCGCACTCATGCTGCACCACGCGAGCATGAAAATCATGTACTACGCGGTCTATCATTACGCCATATTCATCTCGTCCCTGGTAATGAATGGATTGAAAGCGCGGTACCAATCCACGCAGTCCCGGCACACTTAAGCAACCTTCCCATCCTTCTTCCACCATATCCAGATTCAACGGCAATACCCCATGCGGATCTATGACACTTAACGGATTACCTGATTTTGTCAGCGGCGTAATAAAAGGATTGATCAATACCGTTTCTGGCACTATTTCGGCATCAGGATAGCGTGAATTGAACAGCACACCGAAGATTACTACACGCAAATCCACACCTATCTGTGGCGCTGCCAGTCCCGCTCCGTTCAACGCCTGCATAGTGTCGCGCATATCCAGCAGCAAATCGTGTAGTTCCGGCGTATCGAAATCAATCACTTTCTCCGCACAACGCAACAGACGCGCATCGCCCATACGCAATACTTCCCTAATCGTCATCAGAATCCACCACGCATTCAAGGATATTGCGCACGCGCGCCATGACAGGTTGAGCCACTGCACTGATGGTTTCCAAATGCACACCATCTCGGCTGCTACCTCGTCCGGCAGCATGATTCACCACCACTGCGATCGCGGCGTAATTTAAACCGAGCTCTTTGGCCAGAGCGGCTTCGGGCATACCGGTCATTCCCACCATATCGGCGCCATCACGTTCCAGGCGGTTGATCTCCGCTGCTGTATCCAGGCGTGGCCCCTGTGTAGCGGCATATACACCTCCATCCAGACAAGGAATGTCAGCGCATTTGCCAGCATCCAGAATTTGTTGGCGTAGTTCCTGACTATAAGGGTGAGTAAAGTCTATATGCGTTACTGAGCAATCACGCCCATCAAAATAGGTAAACTCTCGTCCATAGGTGTAATCAATAATCTGATCTGGCAGCACAATAACACCGGGCGAAAGGTCCGCACGTATCCCGCCAACAGCAGCGACAGAAATGATGCGTTGTGCTCCCTGTTCTTTCAACGCCCATAGATTGGCGCGATAATTTACCTCATGCGGCGGGATCGTATGGCCGTAGCCATGACGGGCAATAAACATCACCTCATGCTGACGCAAACGGCCAAAGATAATCGCTCCGGAAGGCTCACCATAAGGCGTGCGCATCACCTGTCGATGCGATATTTCCAGATTGGTCAGTTTCGTCAGCCCCGTGCCACCAATAATCGCTAGCATTGCTCTTACCTTTTGAAAAAAGTACTAATCAATATTTCCGTATCACCAGAAATTTATCAAGTTAGGGAATGCGTTTATAAAATTGTACAAAACAAATAGAATCAGAAAATAATATTTAGAATTGAATGTAATACTTTAATACATTTTATTCTGTTTTTTCCCTCGTGGCGTAAATCGCAGGCAGATTACGCCATGCGCCATGTATGTCCATACCGAATCCGAAAACAAAACGATCAGGCAATTCTACCCCCACAAAATCGGCACGTATCGGCTTAGCCTTTCCAATCCGTTTATCTGCAAACACTGCACTGTAAAACTTGACGGCACCCAAATCCAGCACTCGCTGTTTAACTGCGGCCAGCGTTTCACCCTCATCGAGAATGTCATCCACCACCAACACCACGCGGCCAGCTACATTTTCGCGCGGCTCAACCTTCCAGTTCAAGGTTCCGCCCTGCTGGTTGCGGCCATAGCGCGATACATGCACATAATCGAAGTCGAGCGGAAAAGTAAGCAGTGGCAGCAATTGCCCGGTAAACACCACCGCACCACCCATTACGGATAGCAGTAGTGGATGCACGTC
>JBDSEJ010000460.1:0-3456 GCA_039920105.1 Candidatus Nitrotoga sp.
TGGGTCTTGCCTATTTTACTGAATTAATTGGGCTATCGATGGCACTGGGAGCATTTGTGGCTGGCGTCTTGATTGCTGAAACTGAATACCGCTATCAAGTTGAAGATGACATTAAGCCGTTCCGCGATGTACTTATGGGTCTATTTTTCGTTACTGTGGGCATGATGGTGGACCTCGGTGAAATGTTTGTTAACATTGGCTGGGTACTCCTTATGCTGCTGTGCTTATTGCTAATCAAATTTACTGTAGTGGCATTATTGGTGCGCAAGTTTTCCGGAGATTGGGGAGTTGCAATTCGTAGTAGCTTGGGATTGGCGCAAGCAGGTGAATTCGGTTTCGTGCTTTTAACCCTGGCAGGCGGGGTGAATCTTCTATCTCCCTCAACAATACAAATTGTCCTTGACACCATGCTACTTTCCATGCTGTCAGCACCTTTTTTAATCCAACATACCGAAGCAATTGTCCGACGCATTGCGCCATCAGAATGGATGAGCCGTGCCATGCAGGTACATCAGATAGCGGTGCAAAGTATATCCGTCGATCCAGACATCATTATTTGCGGCTACGGGCGAAGCGGGCAATCGTTGGCGCGCTTTATGAAACAGGAAAATGTTCAATTCATCGTACTCGATCTCGACTCGCACCGTGTGCATGAAGCTGCGGCGGCGGGTGAGAACGTGGTGTATGGTGATGCCGCCAAGAGAGAAGTACTTTTGGCGGCCGGGTTAATGCGCGCTAAAACTTTAGTTGTTACATATATCGACACTCACTCCGCACTTAAAATTTTACACCTGGTTGCTGAACTACGCCCTGACTTACCAGTGGTAGTTCGAAGCGCCGACGAGACCCATATCGATGCACTCAAACAGGCTGGAGCGTCCGAAGTTGTGGCGGATGTGCTTGAAGGCAGCGTGATGCTGGCGTCGCAGGCACTGCTTATGTCTGGTGTGCCGCTCAACCGCGTCGTCCGCCGCCTTCAGGAAAACCGGGCGCGCCGCTATAGCATGTTCAGTAGCTATTTTCGTACTGCTGCGAATGTAGTCAGTGAAGCAACGGAAAACTTACAGCCGCGCTTTCATAGCGTGTTGCTGGGAGAGCGTGATGCCGCCGTAGGCAAGACGCTTGATGAAATTAATCTAACCGAATTGAATGTGGAAGTAAATGCGGTACGCCGCCACAACATGCGTGGTAATCAACCTGCGGGCAATATGATAATGGAAGCTGGTGACGTGCTGGTGCTTCTCGGCCAACCAAGGTCGCTGGCAGCGGCGAAAAAACATTTGCGCGATGGATAATTGACCAACCCTCGTAATCAAAGACATAAGGGATAGACTCAATAAATACGACGGATATGAACCTGCAGGACTGGCAGAAACGGTATGGAGCGGAAGAACCCTGTGCCCAAGTGCTGAGGCAACTATGCTGGCCGGAAAGATTCCGTTGTCCGAGATGTTGACATGATCATAGCGATGCAATCACCACACGCCACATTTACTGTCTTAACTTTATTTCAAATGAGAGGAGTAGTTTATTTTGAGAAAATGAATAATGTTATCAACCGCACTCAAATTACCACTTGCCTCCTGGAAGGGCATCCGAAGATGCCAGAATTGCTCGCATGTCTATCGCAGACTAGTTGAACAATTCAAGCTACGAACATCGATGTCGCGATGAGGCAGCAGGAAACATAGCGCCGCCTCTATACGTAATTTCACTTCCTGGCTCATTCCATATTCAAATTCGCAATAGTGAGGAGAATAAATACATCAAGAATTTATTCATGTGCTTGACTTTCATCTACATCCTTGGCGAATTTGTTGCGCACCCGCTCCTGCCAAACCTCCATCCAACCAGGCAAATCCTCAGCCAGCATGGGTCGGGAAATGAAAGCTCCCTGAGCAAGATCGCACCCCGTGCGAAGCAGGAGATCCCAGTCATCCCGGTCTTCGACCCCTTCGGCCACGACCTCCATACCCAACTGTCTTGCCAAAGCCAGGCTGGCATCGTACATCGCCCGCAACGTCTCAACGGACGAGGCGCGGTGTACGAAGCTTTGATCGATCTTGAGCTCATCGAAGGGAATGTCGCGTAACTGGGCCAAAGAAGAGTGTCCGGTACCGAAATCGTCGATTGAAAGGCGAAAGCGATTCAGTCGCAGCCGGGTCAGAATTTCGAGCGGAATCCGCGCATCCCGCATCAGCTGGCTTTCCGTCACTTCCAGCACTATCTCTTGTGGCGATATACCTGTCTTGGCGGTAAGCTCGGTAACAAAATCCAAAAAATCCAAGGACGCCAGACTATCCATAGACACGTTGACGGCCACCCGCAGCGCCAACCCTGCGTCGTGCCAGGCTTTAGCCTGGGCCAGCGCGCTGGTGAGCACCACCCGAGTCAGGTCGTCGATCAGGCCGTTCGCTTCAGCTACGCCGATAAACAGGTCGGGCGGTACTATCCCGTGTACAGGATGACGCCAGCGAACCAATGTCTCCACTCCCGCCACCTTGCCGGTGGCAACCGCCACCTTGGGTTGGTAATAATTGACCAGTTCGCCGTTTTTAATGGCAGCACGTACCTCGTCTGCGCCGTAATTTTTCTGCGCCTTTGGGCTGTCCAATGAAGAAGGTGTCCACTTTTCCAGCAATGCGGACAACGCCTCGGCGTTGACCGGTTTGTGTATATGTCCAAGCACTGTAATTTTATGTGCCTGCACCAGCTTCTCGACAGTCTGCAGCATCCGTTCATCTTCACCGCTGATCAGGATGAGGCTGCCGGTGTAGTTACGTTCAACCAGATGGCGTATGAATTCGATTCCGTCCATCTCCGGCATATTGAGATCCAGCAGGATCAGGTTCGGCCGCGTATCCAAGTTATCTACCTGATCCAGGGCAGCTCGCCCGCTCTCGCAGAGCGAGACTGATGTGAAGCCCTGGTTTGTCAACATGCGGGCCAGCAGTTTGAGCATGAATGGCTCGTCGTCGAGCACCAAAATTTTTAACATTAGTTTGTCAATCATATCTTCCCCCCAATTTTTTCACGGCACGAAATTGTGATTACAACGAATCTAGATATTCATCCACGATGGCCATTTCCGCCTCGAAGCGAGGCAACAACACCGTCAGTGCTTCGGTGTCGCCCATCTTCCCCGCCTGTTCCATTTCGACGCACAGCTCGCCCAGCGCCAGCGCGCCGACCGATCGAGCCGAAGATTTAAGCTTGTGCGCTGCCGCGATGACTGCCGCCGCATCCCCCACCTGACACGCGGTGCGCAACTCCGCCGCTATGTTGGCCGAACTGGATCGAAAATCTCTCAGGAGTTCACTGATCACAGCCGGATCGTTCCCTACCAAACCTTCGAGAACGCTCACGTCAACCGGACTTGTCGTCGGAACGGGTGTTTCGGGTGTTTCGGGTGTTTCGGGTGTTTCGGGTGTTTCGGGTGTTTCGGGTGTTTCGGGT
>JBDSEJ010000461.1:0-4023 GCA_039920105.1 Candidatus Nitrotoga sp.
GCAACGTAATATTGCCGCCACCATGTTTGATAGCATTATCCATTAGATTGGAGAGCGCACGCTTCAACAGCATAGGTCTGACATGCAGCATAGGCACATCATGCAGATCGAGAGTAAGCGATTTAGCTTGCTGTTTAAATCGCCCTGCAACTTCGCGCACTAGTGCATTTATATTCAATTCGATAACGACTTCATTTTCATCTAGTCGCGCATAGTCTAGGAACTGCTGAATAACTGCATTTATTTGCTCAACATCGGCGACCAGACCCTCGCGTAGGGAATTGTCGGCGATAAATTCAGCTGCCAACCGTATCCGTGTCAAAGGGGTACGCAGGTCATGCGAAATCCCTGCCAGCACTAATGCACGTTCACGTTCATTCGCGATGAGGTTGGCCGACATCTGATTGAATGCCCGTGTAACCGTAACGATTTCATGTGCACCCCGTTCCGGTAACGGTTGCAACATAGCGCCTTGTCCGACTTGTTTTGCCGCCCGCGCGAGTTGTTTTAAGGGGTAAGCCACTTGACGCGAGATAAAGTAAGAACCTAATAATGCCAACCCAAACACCAAACTAACCCAAGTCAATAATGCTTGCGATACCGGGCGTTCGACATGTTCTTTGGGTAATGCCAGCCAGAATTCTTCATCGCCAATGAAGAAACTTACCCACAATGCTTCTATACCGTTATGCTCCTCAGCGAAGCGGGTATTTTTACCTAAGCTCTCGCGCACTTTTTTCATCATTAAATGCAATTCAAGAAGATTGGCTGGCAATGGTTTAAGTACATCACTTTTGTCCGCCATTTGTACACGCAATCTTTCTACGTCAGCCAATTCGGCGAATAGCGCGGAGCGCCATTCCGGGGCTGCGGACAGTACGGCAGCACGTGTGAGATTGATAACCGATACAACCAGTTGTGCCATCTGCTGCGCACGCGGTTCATGTTCGACTTGACGGAAAATTGCCAGAGCTGCTGTTAATGATAGTACGATCAATATCATGATGAGGATTAGGGCACGTACCAGCAAAGTTTTGGGGAGATTAATCAAGGTGTTATTCCGTCTGGTACAAACACATATCCATGTCCCCATACCGTTTGGATAAGGCGAGGACGCGCAAGGTCTTCTTCAATGAGTTTGCGCAGTCTAGAAATTTGCACGTCAATAGCGCGGTCGAATGGATCATGGTTGCGGCCGCGCGCCAGCTCCATGATTTTGTCGCGCGATAATGGGTGGCGTGGATGTGAGTGACTAGCACCTTGAGCAATGCAAACTCGCCGGTAGTGAGTGCGATGGGAATACCAGACTTGGTCAACGTACGTGTAGCCAAATTCAGCTCAAATACGCTGAACTTAACTATTTTTTCTTCGGTGTGTGGTGCACCAATCGGTTGTGTTCCTTTACGGCGCAAAACTGCATGGATACGTGCTACCAGTTCGCGCGGATTAAACGGCTTGGGAAGATAATCATCTGCTCCCATTTCCAACCCGATGATGCAATCTATTTCGTCTCCCTTAGCGGTAAGTAAAATAACCGGTACATTCTCGCCTGCTCCGCGTAGACGCCGCAGAATAGACAGTCCATCCTCATTGGGCAACATCAGATCCAGCACCAAAAGATGATAACGGTTTAACGTTAAGGCCTTATCCATCTCGCTACCATCAACAACTGCTTTTACAGTAAAGCCTTGTTCATCAAGATAGCGAAGCAGCAAAGCACGCAAGCGTAAGTCATCGTCAATAATTAGAATTCGTTGTGTGTTATCCATGCAGGCATCATAAAGCTAACTTTAGCCTGAACTGTAAAGAATTGTGTAGTTGCCGCTTGGTTGAAACAAATTGTTACAATTTCGCACTTGGATATAATATTTTTCTTACAGATAAACATTATTATTTTCTTTGTATACAACGCTAAATAAATTAACTAGACAGCCCATATTTGACATAGCTGTTTAAGCTATACCCTTATATTTGAGGCAATGGAGCGCAGACCATATTTGAATTGATAATATGCGCACCACCATGCACACCAACAAAATCGAGATAAAATTTGCTCCGCAATGAATTAAATTTACTAAGAATATTCGTGACTATATACGTCAATATCACCTTTAAAATTTTTATCGCCACATCTGTTGCGATTGTCTATGTCATGCCTGTGTCAGCAGTTGAAGCGCTCGAGAGCACTGAAAAGGCTATCCAAGTCGATCAAATGCAAAATGAAATACCTGCAGATCAGATCAAAGCCGGTGAAGATATCCGTAAAGAATGGAAAAACAGGATACCCGCGCAAAGTACCGAAGAGCATCAAGATATAAATGAGAGGTGGCAAAATATTCCCTCAAATAAATTTGAAGGTGGGTTGCACATGAGATGGAAAGCAATGACACCTGAACAACGCGCTGAAAGACGTAGGGAAATGCGTGAACATTGGGAAAAAATGCCCCTTGAGGAACGCCACAAAATGCGTAAAAAGATGAAAGAACATTGGCAAAATATGTCGCCAATTGAACGTGAATCCCAACGAAAAAGAATGCGGGAACGCTGGGAAAAAATGTCCTCGGAAGAACGCGAACAACTAAAACTTGATATATCGCGCCAGAAGCATTTATCTAACATCAACTAGTCTCGCTCGATATGCGGCGCTTCCACAAAACCATTTTGCAGAAATTTTACCAAGCAACATTCCGATAAAAATTATATTAGGTTGGCAACATAAATCCGTTGGTGTCCAGTATTGACAACCGAACTTAGTCACGTGGTAAATGATTTAGCGATTCCTTAGATAACTCAAGTTATATAAAATGGTCACTTTGTTATTTGTGGTTTTTCTATAAAAAATTCAAGTTAATAGGGTGTGCATAATTCAGATGGTCAACTTGAAAAACTTTGTCCATCGGGTCATGATACTTAACACCCGTAAGAGTCAGAACGAGGGAGTTAGTTTTAATGGATCTACCAATGTTTAGTTTGGTTTCACTGTCCATTGGATTGTTAGTCGGCGCAGGCCTTATTTGGCTGGTACTGCGTGCCCGCAATTTATCTACCGAAATGCGGGTTAAAAGCGAAAGCCAAGTTGAAATAGCCAGGCTCAATGAACGTCTAATCGCCTCACAAGAAGATGCAAAACGTCTCGGAATTCAGTTTGCTGATCTGCGGATGCAGGCTGAACACTGGCGTGATCAGCTTGCTGCGTCTGGAGACGAGCGTTCGCGATTGGCTGAGCGAGCAGACCGTGTCCCTATACTTGTGGATAATCTTGAAGAGGCAAATCAAGAAATTAGCACTCTCAAGCAATCCATCGCAGATATTCGTGAAAAGGTAGGTATGGTTAACTCGACCGTTGAGTCACATGTTGAGCATATTTTGCAACTTCAGCAGGAGCGAGTGACTCTGATAGAAAGAAACGATTTATTGAATCGAGATATCAATCAGTTAAAAATGCAGGTATCCGAGCTCAATATGGCTCTGGAAGCTGAGCGCAAGCAATCACAAGAAAAATTACAATTGTTGATTGATGCTCGCGAGCAGCTGTCGAATCAGTTCAAGTCCTTGGCCGGAGAAATTCTGGAAGACAAAAGTAAGCGTTTTACTGAGCAGAATCAAACGAATATCGGTGCATTACTTGGGCCATTGAAAACCCAGATTTTTGAATTTAAAGCCAAGGTTGAAGATATTCATCTTAAAGATACTGAGCAACAAGCAACGCTAAAGTCCGAGCTAAATCAGTTGAAAGATTTAAACCGGCAGATTACCGAGGAGGCTCATGGTCTGGCAACTGCACTTAAAGGCCAATCCAAGATGCAGGGGAACTGGGGGGAAATGGTATTGGAAAATATACTCGATCGCTCAGGATTGAGATCCGGTATAGAATATCGACGAGAAGTCAGCTTTAACACCGAGACAGGCAGGAGCCGGCCAGACGTAATTATCTATCTCCCGCAAGTGAAACATCTTGTCATTGATTCCAAGGTATCCCTCAATGCCTATACCCGGTATGTTAATGCGGAAGGAGAAATTGAG
>JBDSEJ010000462.1:0-1865 GCA_039920105.1 Candidatus Nitrotoga sp.
ATAGGGGATTGGGAGGGTGATACCGTCATCGGCAAGAATCACAAAGGTGGGTTGGTTACACTGGCTGAAAGGAAGTCGCGCTATGTGTTGGCTGGGCACATACGCAGCAAACATGCTGAGGGTGTAACGGCTATGACAACGAGTTTGCTGAGTCCCTATAAGGACACACTAGTGTCCGGTTAAATTGAGGCATCCAGACTGGGAAGCCTCAATTGATGGGGATTCCAAAGGATTCATGGGTGTCCACGATTTGAATTTTAGCTTAAGCATTTGCGATACTTTCAGGTTTATACAACTGGGGGTGACCAATGAACGTGGGCAAAACGCTGTTTGCGCAAGTCATGGAATACGTGCCGTGGAAGAACTTCGGACGCATCATCGAACGGCACAGTGGCGATGCGGGTGTACGCACCCTGGACTGCGCCGGTTTGTTTCGGGTGATGGTCTTCTCGCAATTGACCTGGCGCGAGTCCTTGCGCGACATCGAGGCATGCCTGCTGTCCAATCAAGCCAAGCTGTTTCATATGGGGTGGAAGAGCGCGCCAGCTCGTACTACGCTGGCGGATGCGCTGAACAATCGGGACTGGCATATGTATCACGCACTGGCCATGCGACTGATATTGCGAGCCAGAGAACTTTACGTCAAAGAACCGATGGCCGTCGATCTCGACGCCACGGTTTACGCGCTGGATGCAACCACCATCGATCTTTGCTTGAGTCTGTTCGATTGGGCGCCGTTTCGATCGACCAAGGCGGCGGTGAAGATGCACACGCTGCTGGACTTGCGCGGCGCGACCCCTGCGTTCATCCATATTAGCGACGGCAAGATGGGAGACGTCAATGTGCTCGATATATTGCTTATCGAAGCCGGTGCGTTTTACATCATGGATCGCGGGTATCTGGATTTTAACAGGCTGTACAAGATGCATCAGGCGGGTGCTTTCTTTGTAACTCGAGCGAAACGCGGTATGAACGCCCATCGCGTGTATTCGACCAAGACCGACAGGACCACAGGGGTGATTTGCGATCAGATGATTGCGCTGGACGGATTTTATGTGTCGAAGGGCTACCCCGAGCAGTTGCGGCGCATTCGATACAAAGACCCCGTGACAGGCAAGACGCTGGTCTTTCTGACCAACAACACGGCCTTGCCACTCTTGACTATCGCCGCGCTGTACAAGAGCCGCTGGCAAGTGGAGCTGTTCTTCAAATGGATCAAACAGCATCTGCGCATCAAGCGTTTTCTGGGCACGAGCGAGAATGCGGTGAAGACGCAAATCTGGTGCGCCGTGTCCACATACGTGTTGATCGCTATCGTCCAAAAAAAACTTCAATTGAATGCCTCGCTCTACACTTTGCTACAGATTTTGTCGGTGTCTGTTTTTGAGAAAACTCATATTTCACAGGCCTTGCAGGTCGATGCCACCAGAACTATTGCAGCACCCGTCAATAACCAAATGAATTTGTTCGATTTTTAACCGGACACTAGTGATAAGGACAAATGCCGCACTATTACATTCGATAACGGCCGTGAGTTTGCAGGACATGAAAGCATTGCCGCAGAACTACAGACCTCGATTTATTTCGCGCATCCATACAGTTCCTGGGAGCGAGGTCTGAATGAGAACAGTAATGGGCTGTTCCGGCAGTACTTTCCAAAGGGCATGGAATTGACTGACATTACCGAGGAGCAAGTGCAGCGGGCGGCAGAGCGACTCAACCACCGGCCACGTAAAGTGCTGGGTTTTAGATCACCGCATGAAGTATTATTTGGGGTGGAGATGCGCTACACCAAGCCAACATGAGCTGTTGCACTTCGAACTTGAATCCGCCTTATATTTCCCCAGTTGAGTTTTTATTTTATC
>JBDSEJ010000463.1:0-2408 GCA_039920105.1 Candidatus Nitrotoga sp.
AAGTATTTGGACATGACAAGACTGCAAACCTACCTCTTCCTGCAATTCGCGATACATCGCTTGTTCCGGTGTTTCACCACATTGAATGCCACCTTGCGGAAATTGCCACGCATGCTGTCTGATGCGCTTGCCCCAAAACACCTGATTCTTAGCGTTGGACAGAATGATGCCGACGTTGGGGCGATAACCATCCCGATCAATCATCCTCGCCACCTGTTTAATTAATTTAGATATAGTGGATTTTTTCACATTTCAAACCAATTTGAAAGCTGCCTCATCACAATCGATACAGCATGCTTACTTCGTTCACTGTAAAATTAGCGTCCTGATAATTATATTTGGCAAACATACCATCATGCGCGCTTCACAATTTTTCATCTCCACCCAGAAAGAAGCTCCCTCCGAAGCCGAGTTAATCAGTCATCGTTTAATGTTACGCGCCGGCTTCATCAAGAAACTGGCCAGCGGCCTATACACCTGGATGCCACTGGGTCTGCGCGTGTTGCGCAAAGTAGAGGCCATAGTACGCGAGGAAATGAATAATGGGGGTGGCATTGAGCTGCTGATGCCCGCAATACAGCCAGCCGAACTTTGGCAAGAAACTGGGCGCTGGGAAGTATTTGGGCCGCAAATGCTCAAAATTAAAGATCGTCATGACAAGCTATTTTGTTTTGGCCCCACTCACGAAGAAGTGGTTACTGATATCGCCCGGCGTGAAATAAACAGTTATCGTCAGTTACCCGTAAATTTCTACCAAATACAGACAAAGTTCCGAGACGAAGTGCGTCCCCGTTTTGGAGTAATGCGAGCACGCGAATTTGTAATGAAAGATGCTTATTCATTTCACGCAAGCTTCGACAGCCTAGAACAGACCTACCGAGTGATGCATGATACATACAACCGCATTTTCACCCGTCTTGGACTCCAATTTCGAGTCGTTGCTGCGGATACAGGCGCCATTGGAGGCAGTGGTTCGCATGAATTCCATGTTCTAGCCGATTCTGGCGAAGACGGGTTAGCATTTTGCCCCACTTCCGATTACGCCGCTAATGTAGAACTGGCTGAAGCCGTCGCACCAAAAATATTGCGCACAACCGCCAGCGAAAAATTGCAAAAAATAATTACACCTGGACAAAAATCCATCGAAAACGTTGCCGCTTTCTTGAATGTGACCCCGCAACAAGTGCTAAAAGCAATCGCCGTAATGGATGCCGGCGGTAACTTTAACCTGCTTCTGTTGCGCGGAGACCATGTATTGAATGAAATCAAGGCAACCAAGATACTAGGCGAATTCCGTTTCGCCAGCGACGATGAAATTCATCAAAACATGGGCTGCCGCACCGGTTACATTGGTCCGATTGATACGACCGTGCGAGTTTTGGCTGATCATTCTGCTGCTGCCATGAGTAATTTTGTCTGCGGTGCCAATGACGATGGCTATCACTACATGTACGCAAATTTTGGACGAGACATCAACTTGGACGAAACCAATGTATATGACTTCCGCAACGTGGTCGTTGGCGATCCAAGCCCTGACGGTAAAGGCACGCTGGAACTTTGTCGTGGCATCGAAGTTGGCCACATTTTCCAGCTGCGCACCAAGTATTCCGAAGCGCTTAATGCCAATTATCTTGATGAAAACGGCAAGTCTCAATTTATTGAGATGGGTTGTTATGGAATTGGTGTATCACGCATCGTCGCTGCCGCAATAGAGCAAAATTATGACGAACGCGGCATTACCCTTCCTGTAGCTATGGCTCCATTCCAAGTGGCACTTGCTCCTATCGGAATCAATAAGAGCGAAGCAGTTCGCATAGCGACAGAGCAGCTTTATACTGACCTTTGCGCAACAGGAATTGAAGTATTGCTTGATGACCGAAACGAACGTCCAGGCGTAATGTTTGCTGATTTAGAACTCATAGGCATCCCGCATCGTATCGTAATCGGGGATAGGGGACTCAGCCAAAAAGTACCCATGACTGAATACAAGGGACGATGCCATGACGAAGCGCAACAAATACCGTTGCATGACATTGTTAAATTTATACAACTAACGTCACCACAATAAAAATTATCATTGTAATAGCGACTTGCTGTAATTTAAGCGATCCAACACAAAAATGTAGCCTATATCGTTCTTTAAATTTGATTAAAGCAGTTAATTCGCATAGACAAACTGTATGCGCTAACTGGATAAGCTCGATTTATTCGTCTAACAGATTACTCAGTTGTGGCACAAATGAGTTGACCTAAAGGGCACCTCTAAAAATTTAACATTTCAGATGAATGGAGCGCGTCACATTTCGTGACGATAAATTTTCACGCAACAAGACGATTGTTTCTCGGATTGTCTTAATTTTCAACGTTGTTTCACGTCTTTCCCCTCGCTTCAGCTTACAGCAGGCGCA
>JBDSEJ010000464.1:0-2084 GCA_039920105.1 Candidatus Nitrotoga sp.
AGTGTTTGTAATCCGCCAGCAGTAATTCAATATTTCTTTTTCTCGACCCGGACTGTAAACATTACAGCCACATCCCAACTCCAGACATGTCCATCACGTTAACTTTCGGCTGGTAGTCATAACCACCTGAAGACCGACAGCTTCCCGGATTAGCACCATCACGTAAAACAAAAGCATGGGCACAATATGCAATAAAGCGCGATTGATCGTAGTGTAGTCTTCCGCCCATGCTTGAACATGAGTAAAAAAGAAAACGACCGCGAGAAACGAAACAGCGGTAAGCAGCAGAACTGTCATGCTTCGAAAAGAGGGAGCAAGAAGTCGCGGAAATGACAAAACAAGCGCCGCAGCTACCAGATACCAGAGCAGGTGCCAGTTATCCATTATCATCATATTTTGCCAAAATGGCTGCCATTCAGCCGCGAAGCGCAAATGCACGTGATAGCCAAACAAATGAAAATCATTTTCTCCAAGAGCAAACAAAAATGTCATACCTGCTGCTGCCAGCACGGATATTCCCACTAGCCCAGCTCGCGGCATGAACACAACCAACAACGCGGGTAGAAATGTCAACGCCCATGCAATGCCAGGTTGCTTGATCAAAATGCACCCTAATCCAAACAGCAATGCCATGGCCCCCTGCCAGAAATCGCGCTCCCTGGTCCAGTGGAAAAAAGCGATTGCTGCCAAGCCGTAAAACGCCCCCATAAACAAATCCGCATACCCTGCCAAAGCCACATGAACATCCAGAATGGGCAGTGAAAGCAGGAAATAGGTAAACATCAGAGCAAATAATGGTGGTACCTGCCATTGTCTGGCCTGACCATAAAATGCCAAGCCCAATGCAATCGCGCATAGTAACCAAGGCAAATTCATCAGAGAATCGTCCCACCTACCCAGACTGTAGCTCATCCATACTTGTATTAGCGGTATGGCAGGGGGGTAGTGGGGGGCTGCATCTGTATAAGCGCCTGCCAATTCGCCGCCAAGCCAAGCGTCAGCGGGCACGAATTTCGCCAAGTGTCCAAGTTCATACCAAACGCGAGCTTTGCTCGCCCACTGCGACCAGGCATCCCAAGGAAATAGTGGACGCCATACAATCTCCAGCCCCAGTCCTGTCAGCCGTATCACTATAGCGGCCAACAAGACGGCATACACGGTTTTTCGCCACCCGGCCAAGCTTTGCCAATCTGCTTCGGGCTGATTAATTCGCCAAGGTTCCTTACGACCAAGCCAAGCACCGGCAACTGTCAGTAATAATAGTGCAAGTCCAATACTGAAGTAGCCAAGGCGGATTTCAAGCGCATCCAGCAAACGCATCACAAGTGTGGTTAACAATATTCCGCCCAGATAACCATATCCCAAGAGTGTCGGCCATGTGATACCAGTGGCTTTGAGCCAAGGTACACGCAACCACACTACCCCCAACAGCCAAGGTAAACACAAGCCAGTCACTAACCTAAATAATTCCATTTATCGCACCTTGAACAAGGCATTGCCTTCAGCCAAGAACTGTAAGTCGACCTTTAGAGATTGTCCAACATCCCAAATTAATAGTTGATTTGAATCATCGTATTTCACGCTTTTTTTTGCGAACAGGGCAATATAGTCCCCGGTTTTAATTTGAGACGCTGGCGGGAGCTCATTAAGAGCTAGAACGTTATGAGGATATAAATGATAAGCGCCCTTTCTCAGAAAGTAGGCGTCATCGGAAAAATAAAAAATGCGGTTATTGGAAGACGGTAACGTTGCTTTCACTTTCCTCATAAAGTCGAACAAGGCGCCGTCTTCGGCGGCAAGATGCTTGCCTTCCCAGGTTTTGCCGGCAAATTGCTGGTGTGTCAGATCCAGCTGCTGAAACAAGTTTACCTGCCAGCGGATATCAAGTAAGAACCAGCCGAGAAAAATCATGCCTCCCACCATGGCCATATTTAGAGGTATGATTTTTGCCACGGACAAAATTAAACTCAAGACCAGTGACAGCAATATAATCGCGGCGATGTCTAAAACAGTAGAGACGGTTTTGTCGATAGCATCTCCGTCTACAAAGTTGATCGAAGTTCCCTGCCATTGGTCAAGCTCAA
>JBDSEJ010000465.1:0-3926 GCA_039920105.1 Candidatus Nitrotoga sp.
AAACCGGCTAACGGTGAGGTGCGCGTCAATAACTTGGATATGGGCAGTTTCGCCAGCTTGGCGCATTACCTGCCATTAAAGCCTGGCATGAAGCAGCAGCTGGCTAAATTTGCGCCCCGGGGAGAAATATCCGATGTGCAAGCAAAATGGCAGGGTGATTTTGACAAATTGTTGGATTACGAAATTAAAGCGCGTTTCGACGGACTATCCATACAGCGCACGGATAAAATCCCGGGGTTTACCCGACTGAGTGGCCAGGTTAACGGTAACGACGTCAACGGTACGCTGTCAGTTAATACGCGCAATTTCATGCTGGATGCACCACTGATCATGCCGGAACCTTTGGCATTTGATTCGCTTATCGCACAGCTTAGTTGGCAAAAGCATGATAGCGGAATGGAGGTCAATTTTAATAAGGTTTCCATAGCCAACGCAGACCTTGCCGGAAATTTTTTTGGTAGTTATCGGTCACTGCCTCAAAGCCCTGGGCTGATTGATTTGACTGTTCGTCTGACGCGCGCTGCAGTGCAACATACAGCTCGGTATATTCCATTGGTTGCGATGAATAGCAAGGCCCACGATTGGTTACGAAATGCATTGATTGACGGTCAGGCAGATGATTTTAACCTGCGCTTGAAAGGTGATTTGCATGACTTTCCTTTTAATAACAACCGTAATGGCTTGTTTCAACTCCGGGCGCGTGCAACTGGAGTAATAGTGGAGTACGCGAAAGAATGGCCTCGCGTGGAAAATGCCACTGCACAATTGGTGATGCAGGGAAAACGGCTTGAGGTAACTGCTCCAGATGCGACGACTGTGGGCGGATCTCTAAAAAATATTAGTGTGGTTTTACCTGATATAAAAAGCCCGGGCCTGCTATTGCAAGTGCGTGGCGAGTCGGAGGGGGAAACGAAATATGCGCTAGATTTTATACAGAAAAGTCCAGTTCGTGGGTATCTGGATGGCCTTACCGACAAGATTACATCGAGTGGCAATGGGAATCTGGATTTGCAGGTGGACATCTTATTGAGAGGTCACCAGTCGGCAAAGGTTTCCGGCCGTTACCATTTTCTCGACAATGAAGTGAGCTTGGACGAGAACGTTCCAATATTACATAAAGTTAATGGTGATCTGTTATTCAGTGAGTCATCGGTACGCACGCAGAACATCACTATGCAAGTTTTTGGAGGGCCAGCCACCCTGACATTGCAGAGCGACAAAGGTAGCGCTGTAAAGGCCAAGGTGGCTGGTCGAACAAATATAGATGTGCTGCGTGAGGTAGCGCCTCATTCGTTGCTAAACTTTCTGCATGGTAGCAGCGACTGGCAGTCAGAAATAACAGTGTTAAAAAAACAGATCAATATGCAGCTCACTTCCAATTTGGTCGGGATGGCATCCGATCTGCCTGTGCCATTTGCAAAACGCGCTAACGAGGCCATTCCGTTGCGCCTGGAGATGAAAAGCATGACTGCGCAACAGGACCTCTTATCGGTGCAATATGGTAGGCTCGTCAGTGCGAAATTTTTGCGTTGGGATGATGGCAAAGAGAAAGTCGTCAAGCGCGGCACGGTAAATTTTGGCAACGCCGGCAAGTGGCTGGATAAAGATGGTGTTTGGCTAGTCGGCACTATGCCGCAGTTGTCGTTGGAAGGTTGGGGCGCGTTAACTGGCGCATCAGATGGTTCGACACCGGTTAGTATCGCAGGTGCAGATTTGCTGATCCATAAAATTAGTGGATATGGTTATATGGCAGATGATCTTCGAATTAATGCACGCAATATCAATGGTACGGTAGCTGCGCAACTGGCAGCTAAATCTGTTAATGGTGAAGTGAGCTGGCAACCTCAGGGTAATGGTAAGTTTACTGCTCGTTTGAAAAATTTATCTCTGGAGCTGGACCAGGATGAAAGTGGTAAAAAGAAAAATACGGTAATTCAGTCTATTGCTATCAAGCAAAATATTGCCAGCGTAAAACATCCCGCGCTCGACCTTGCAGTGGACAGTTTTATACTAAACGGCAAAAATCTGGGCAAGCTGGGGTTGTTTGCACAACAACATGAGCGCGACTGGCTGTTAGAGCGGTTAACTATCACTAACCCGGATGGTGAGTTGACTGCGAATGGAAAGTGGCAAATGTCGCCTGCTGGAGAGCAGGCTCAAGTCAACCTCAAGCTGGAAATCAATGATTCGGGGAAAATGCTTGGCCGTTTCGGCTACCCAAATAGTGTTAAAGACGGCAGCGGAAAACTGGAAGGGACGTTTTCCTGGCCTGGCGCACCAGCTGATTTCAGCTATGCCACTCTGGATGGCAAACTCGAACTGAATACTGGCAAAGGGCAGTTCCTGCAAATTGATCCGGGAATCGGTAAGCTGCTCAGTATTTTGAGCCTCCAAGCCCTGCCTAAGCGCATATCACTGGATTTTACCGATGTTTTCAGCGAAGGTTTTAAGTTTGATAGCATCAACGGCGTGGCGCAAGTCAGGAAGGGGACGCTATACACAGATGATTTTAAAATTGAAGGATCAGCCGCCAAAGTGACTATGAGAGGGCAGGTGGACCTAAACCACGAAACGCAAAACTTGCGTGTGCGCATTCTGCCTACTGTGGGTAACACAGCATCTCTGCTGAGCGCGTTCGCCGCTGGTCCGGCAGTGGGGATTGGGGTCTTCATTGCCAACAAGATATTGCGCGAACCGCTCGATAAGTTGGTATCGTTTGAATACAATATTACGGGTGCATGGGCCAACCCGAATGTAGAAAAAGTGGGTGTAAACAAGTCTGTTGCGCCACCATAAAAGCAAAATTTAGAAAGAGCTGAACATATGCAAGACAAAAGTGCCACCCAACGACGTGTCGCCTCTCATGAGCAAACTAAAACTTTTAAAGTTGCGGCCGTGCAGATGGCTTCAGGGCCGAACGTATTAAGTAACCTGAGCGAAGCTCGCCGCCTGATCGAAAAAGCGGTGGATCAGGGAGCACGCCTGGTTGTATTACCGGAATACTTTCCCATCATGGGACTGAAAGATACGGATAAATTGGGGGTGCGCGAACAACCGGGTAGCGGCATGATCCAGACTTTTTTGAGTGAGACTGCGCGTGCGCATAAAATCTGGCTGGTCGGCGGTTCCATCCCGCTGGTTGCGGATGCGCCTGACAAAATGCGTAATGCCTGCCTGGTATATGACGAGAATGGGAAACAGGTTGCACGCTATGACAAAATCCACTTGTTCAATCTCGAACTTGGCAATGAGCGTTACTATGAGGGGCACACTATTGAGGCAGGCGAGCAAGTAGTGGTGGTGGATAGTCCGTTCGGTCGCATTGGGTTGGCGATTTGCTATGATCTGCGTTTTCCTGAGTTGTTTCGCGCTATGCAAGATGTAAATATTATAGTACTGCCTTCCGCTTTTACTGAGACCACTGGAAAAATGCATTGGGAAATATTGGTGCGTGCACGCGCCATAGAAAACCTGGCTTATGTAGTGGCCGCAGGGCAGGGCGGTTATCACATTAATGGCCGCGAAACACATGGCAATAGTATGATTGTCGATCCGTGGGGTAGGGTGCTGGACCGATTGCCACGTGGATCAGGTGTGGTGGTCGCTGAAATCAATCCATCCTATCATGCAAGCTTGCGTACCAGCCTGCCAGCGTTGTCTCACCGTACGCTTACTTCGTGTTAGGTATAGGTCAGTTGAAGCGTTTGGCTCTTGGGGTATAGTGAGGAAAGACTTTATGCGAAGATTGTCTCAACGAGAAGCATTGTATTGAGTGAAACTGCCCTGTGAGGCCTTATTTGGCTTGATATTTTTAACGCTGGGTAATTGTTAAGGCTTCAAACACGCATCTCATAAATGAGCTTAATTTTTTGTAACGATTTTTTAAATTTCTATAGGTTTGACAATGCAAAATAACGATACTGTAT
>JBDSEJ010000466.1:0-5259 GCA_039920105.1 Candidatus Nitrotoga sp.
TCACGTTCTTAGCTGGTGCTTCTCCATCTGGCAGATCCAGCACGAAATCGAGCTTAGTATTTTCCATATCTACTCTCACGACTTTGACGCGCACACGATCTCCCAAGCGATAGCGCTTTCCTGAACGTTCACCAAGCATCTGGTGCTTGGCAGCATCGTAATGAAAATAATCAGTGCCGAGTTCTGACACATGAACCAGACCTTCAATATATAGTTCGTCGAGCGCGACGAAAAGACCAAAACCAGTCACTGAAGCTATAGTGCCGTCGAAGCTGCTGCCAAGATGGTCCCGCATGTAGAAACATTTCAGCCACGCTTCAACGTCGCGTGTGGCATCGTCAGCCCGACGCTCTGTCATGGAACAATGAATGCCGAGTGCGTCCCACTTCTCTTTTGGTTTGTATTGTTTGTTATTTAACGCCGCCTTTATAGCGCGATGCACCAGCAGATCGGGATATCGGCGAATGGGCGAGGTAAAGTGTGTGTATGCATCGTAGCCGAGACCAAAATGACCAGAATTTTCCGGGCAATAACGCGCTTGGCGCAATGAACGTAACATAACTGTTTGCAATAAGGCTGCATCAGGTCGCCCCTTGACCTGCTTGAGCAGCTTGGCGTAATCACTAGCCTCGGGTTTTTCACCACCTCCGAGGTCCAGACCAAACTCCTTAAAAAATTCGCGTACTGCTTCCAGTTTTTCTGGTGTGGGGCCTTCATGCACGCGGTATAGCACCGGGTGCTTATGTTCGCTGAGGAAATTGGCGGTGCAAACGTTTGCCGCCAGCATGCATTCCTCGATCAGACGATGTGCATCGTTACGTACCAAGGGTACGATGCGCTCAATCTTGCCCTGATCGGTAAACACCATCTGGGTTTCTATTGTCTCGAAGTCAATCGCACCCCGCTTCTCGCGAGCTTGCAGCAAAGTTTTGAATAATATATGTAGGTTTTTTACATGCGGCAGCACAGGGGCAAATTTTTCTGCTATTTCGCCTTGTGTGTGCTCCAGCATATCAGCGACTTGGTTGTAGGTCAGGCGCGCCTGGGAGAACATAACAGATGAGTAGAAGCGGTAACCTTCAATATCGCCTTGAGTACTAATCTGCATATCACATACCATGCACAAGCGCTCGACATGAGGGTTAAGCGAACAAAGACCGTTAGAAAGTTCTTCCGGCAACATTGGAATAACGCGACGAGGGAAATATATTGAGTTACCTCGATTCAAAGCTTCTTTATCCAGCGCATCTCCGGACTTTACATAATTACTTACATCAGCAATTGCCACCACCAGGCGGAAGCCATTGGCATGCGGTTCGCAATATACCGCATCATCAAAATCCCGCGCAGTTTCGCCGTCTATGGTGACAAGTGGCAACTGACGTATGTCTTCACGTCCTGCATAATCCTCTGGCAGCACTTGGGGCGCAATTTTCTCAGCTTGGTGTTTCGTATCGACTGGAAATTCGTACGGCAAATCATGCTTACGTAACGCAATTTCAATTTCCATGCCAGGGTCTGCATAATTGCCCAAAATCTGCACGATGCGGCCTATTGGTTGGGCGTTTTTGCTGGGTTGTTGCAGGATTTCCAGCAACACCACCTGTCCCGCCTTTGCCCCAATGTGCTCACCTGGAGCAACAAGGATATCCTGACTAATGCGACGATTTTCCGCTACCACAAACTGAATTCCATGCTCCTCATACAAACGCCCGACCAAGCGCTGGGTAGCGCGTTCTAATACCTCCACTATACTTGCCTCACGGCGTCCGCGTCGGTCGGTGCCTGTTTCACGTATCACAACGGTATCTCCGTGTAACACTTTATGCATTTCCTTGGCACTCAATACCAGATCGGCACTGCCGTCATCTGGAATCAAAAAACCAAATCCATCGGGATGCCCTTGCACCTTGCCCTTGATCAGGTCAAGCTTGTTCATTACGCAGATTGCCCGCTTGCGGTTACGCATTATCTGACCATCGCGCTCCATAGCACGCAAGCGGCGCGTGAACAGTTCAGCCTCGTGTTCATCAATATGCAACATGTTGCACAACTCTTCTTCAGCAACCGGCACGCCTTGCATTTCCAGTAATTGCAGAATGTACTCACGGCTGGGTAATGGGTGTTCATACTGCGCGCGCTCCCGATCCAAGAATGGATCGAGGGCGCGGATGTTTTTTTTCTTATTTGTCATTGACAGAAAATCCTATAACGATTAACTTGTGCGCCCTCAAGTAGCAATGTTTTATTTTATTGCCCAGATGGCGGAATTGGTAGACGCGCACGGTTCAGGTCCGTGTGCCGCGAGGTGTGGAGGTTCGAGTCCTCTTCTGGGCACCATAAAATAAATTATCACTATTGTTCATCATGCAATAAAGTGCCCATTGGGGCATTTTTTCATTTATTTTCATATTAGCTAATGTAATTGATATGTTTCAGCAATTCTTCAGAGAGCTTTCCAAATATTTGCATATTGCAAATACACTTGCAGCATTTCCAATCGAATTCAATAATTTACAGCAAAATTCACGATAGTTTGACACTAAGTGTATCAAAGCACACTAAATCTAATTTTGATATCACTCTTAAACACATTATGTTAAGGAATGGTATGTTTTTCATAACCTTCGTACACGATGTGCGCGAATTTGTTCGATAGACCGCAGTATGAAGAAGCGGGTAGCATTGAACCCGTCAGAATAAGGTGTTGCAGAACAAATAAAAATCAAGCGCAGGTATCATTTAAATATACAAATTCAACTAAGTAAACTCAGCTCCAGCTAAATTCCCTTACTGTTAATGATAGCAGGAAAGCTCGATGTCTTGTAAAAAGACGTCGTTTTCATCGGTAAGAATGGCAAAACATTAAATTTTTTAACCGCTGAATATAAATAGTCGTTCTTGTGCAACCTGCAAAGGTGAAATAATTATTTACCTTCTGAATATGTTCAAATTAGATAAAGTTTGTTAAACCCAATCTAATAAGCATAAGTTTATTGAAAACTAATGCACATAAGTTGAAGTAATTCAACAGTGATACATCTACCGGTTGAGGTTGAGCCAGCTCATACTCACTGACTGCACGAGTTTGCAAGCCGGATTTACTGATATGGGGCAGATGTACAACATTAATTTGAACAGGAACCAACCTTGACATGGATTTTTTCCCCATTTTTCTAAATCTTAAAGAAAAAAAATGCCTCGTTGTGGGAGGTGGAGAAATTTCCTTTAGAAAAGCTTCAATGCTGATGCAAGCTGGCGCATTAGTGAAGATAGTATCGCCAGAATTGTGCGAGGCTTTTAAAAATATTCCCATTATCGAATATGTTCCAGATCGGTTTCAAGCTGCACATCTGGATGGCATGACACTTGTTATTGCCGCCACAGATGAAATCGAAACCAACGAAGAAATTTCGAACGAAGCAAAAAAAAGAAACATACCCGTCAATGTGGTCGACAACCCCGATCTCTGCACCTTCATTATGCCCGCAATACTGGACCGCTCTCCCCTTGTGGTTGCTTTTTCCACCGGAGGAGCGTCCCCTGTTCTGGCAAGGATTTTAAGAGGCAAGTTAGAAACGCTGATACCGCCGGGATATGGCCAGTTAGCTGCCTTCGCCGCCAAATTCAGGCAGACAGTAAAAACGTACATCAGCAATTCTGGTAATCGTCGGATATTCTGGGAGAACGTGCTGGAAGGTCCTATTGCGGAGAAAGTTTTATTGGGCAACGACAAACCTGCCGAAACCATGTTACTGGCTATGCTAAAAGACAATAATCATGACACAGTTGGCGAAGTATTCCTGGTGGGTGCAGGCCCAGGTGCCCCCGATTTACTCACCTTCAGAGCGTTACGGCTGATGCAAAAGGCAGATGTGGTACTTTATGACAACCTTGTTTCCAAGCCGGTGCTGGAAATGACGCGACGCGATGCTGAGAGAATATTTGTCGGCAAGATGCGGGGCCGCCATACTATGCCACAAGAAAGCATAAACGATCTTTTGGTCAGACTAGCAAAAGAAGGGAAGCGGGTCTTACGGCTCAAAGGTGGCGACCCCTTCATTTTCGGCCGCGGCGGGGAAGAAATCGAAACGTTATCAAAACATAAAATAAATTTCCAGGTCGTACCGGGTATCACCGCTGCATCCGGTGTTGCTGCCTATGCCGGTATACCGCTCACGCACAGAGATCATGCGCAGTCTTGTATTTTCGTAACAGGCCATCTGAAAGAGGGTGGCATGAACCTCGATTGGGAAATGTTGGCACGTCCCAATCAGACCATTGTGGTTTACATGGGTCTCCATGGTCTCGAAATACTATGCTCCAAACTAATAACACATGGCTTGCCTGAAACCACCCCTGCTGCCATCGTGCAACAGGGAACAACGCAAAATCAGCGCGTAGTTTGCGGAACTCTGGGTACATTACCAAAACTCGCAGAAGCTGCAAAACTTAAAGCGCCAACTTTAATCATCATAGGCGGCGTGGTGAAACTCAGAGAGAAGCTTTCCTGGTTTAAACCTGATAAAACTTAAATAACGTAAATATTTTTACATATTTAACTTTAACAAAAAGTTTCATGCCTATGTATATTAAAAAATATAGTTTTTTAGTTTGCTAACGCTTATAGGGTTCAGGTGTTGCCCGAAATCCACATCTACCGACGCGAGCAATAAGATTTGTCTAGTCGGGATCTGAGGTTGCCAAATGCGCAATTGCGGGGCCAAGTGGTCAACAACCAAACTTACGGCGCTTGCAGCTAAAGTTACAGGGCCTTCCTGAACGTCAGATTGATGCGCTTGCAGCCGAGGATAGGATGGTATCCTTCCAAAAGTGGAGCAATGCCATGAAAATTAAACCTGGAAGGTCCACCCCAAACCGCTACATCACCATGCACAAGTTGATAGCGCTTTGGTCGAATCGTGCGATTTAATCCACCGAACAAGAACACAGCTGGTAGGCCAAGGGAAACTGAGACTATCGGGGCAGATTCGTCACGCTCATTCTTGTCCTGATGCAAAGACAACCGGGCGCCTGATTCGTAACAGTTAATCAAGCAGGCATCGGGCATGAAATTCTCATACCCAGCGCGCATTGCCGCCCTCCTCGCTAGGTCTACGAATGTTTCAGGTAAAGCTGGCCATGGACGTCCCGTTTCAGGATCGATAGCACCATAACGATATCCGCTAAGATCTGATATCCAGCCAACCTGACCGCAATTGCTCATTGCCACCGACATCTGAAAACCGCCTGGGGTAA
>JBDSEJ010000467.1:0-12542 GCA_039920105.1 Candidatus Nitrotoga sp.
ACAGCAGGTGTCCCGGGTGTTGGATTGATTATGCTAGCCATGGTATTTAATCAAGTGGGCTTGCCCGTCGAAGGCATCGCCTTGATCATGGGGGTTGATCGCTTGCTGGATATGATGCGCACGGTCGTGAATGTTACGGGTGATGCAGTGGTAACAACAATTGTCGCCCGGGGAGAAGATAGCATTTCAATGGCTATCTTCAATGACCCCGATGCCGGCGCCATAGAAGAAGTGCATCTACCCTAAACAAGCATCGATACAACAACTGGCTGCGAATAAAGGTTAATCATATTTATGCAACACGATAACTTCGACATCTTTCCGGTTGAGGAATGTCAGCAGATAGCGGTAGGTATCTCGATCAAAACAGGGGTGTGCTGATAATTCATCCAATTGAAGGTGATCCTTGGCGGTACCAAGATGGCACCACTGGTCAAAGACGTGAATTTCGGAGAGGTCATGTTCCGGGTTGTGTTCCCTGATTCCGATACGTCCCGCATATGGCCACGTCAGTAGCCTATAGCCGCTTAATGCGGTGACAAGACGTAACCAGTGTGACTCGGCGGATTCCTTGCCATCACACAAACCTCTGCAGTGCTTTAATTGATACGAAAAACATACACCGGGCCCTTTTTCCAATCCTAATGCCTTATCGCATAACCCGTATTCGTCGGCCAGCTTATTCAGAACCTCCACGGCCTGACGTTTAGTCTTGAAAGTGCCATATACATTATCTACAGCACGCCAATTAATGTCGCTATCATTGATCAAGGTCACCAAGGGTTTGGCATTGGGGTCACAGGTTACTTGCCATGCACAAAGTTGTCGCTCACGTCTGAGTTGCCGGTTGTGAATGGGTTGATACTCCTTAATCAATCGTGATTCCAATAACAATGCACCCAATTCTCCGGCGGTGATGCGGTATTCAACTAGCTTTATTTCCTGTGCAATGCGCATTTCCTTGGCTGAACTATGATCACCCTGAAAGTGATTGAATACCCGAGATCGCAGTGAAATACTTTTGCCGACATATAGCAATGCGCTATCGCCATGAAATAAGTACACACCGCAGGTTTCCGGGATGGTTTGGATATTAATATGATCAAGGCCCGCTGGAATCGCTTGCTGCTTCAGAAGTGTTCGTGCAGTTTCCTGAACCGTAGACTCTCCCAGTTCACAAATTGCTACATCGATAAAAGCCGCCATCATTTCTGTATCGCCCATTGCGCGGTGGCGCTGGTTACAGACTAGATGAAACCTTTCGATAATGGCATTAAGACTGTGTGAATGATGCTGCGGATAAAGTTTTCTGGAAAGCTTGACCGTGCACAGCAATTTCTTTTGAAAGGTAACACCGATACGCTTGTATTCGTTTTTGAGAAAACCATAATCGAAACGCACATTGTGCGCGCACAATACTGCTTGATCGAGCCATTGCAACAACGTTTCGCACACTTGGGCAAAAGTAGGCGCATGGTTAACCATGGCCGGGGTGATTCCCGTAAGCCTCTGAATGAACGGTGAGATACTGACTTCCGGATTGATGAGCGTATTCCAGCGGCCGACTTCAATGCCGTTTTCATAACGGATCAAGCCGATTTCAGTAATGCGATCCTGTGTGGGCGTGGTCCCTGTTGTTTCCAGATCAAGCAACACATAACAGGGCAACAAAGTACTCATATAATCCGGGGGAAAGTCCCTATGACAACTCCAAAAATTTCAAACTGCGTATCGGAACGAATGGTAGATGGGCTTGTAAACCGTCAAAGAATTAGGTGGCATCAGTTTTGGCATTTTGCTAGCTGCCTGATCAAGAATTTTGATCGTAAATTCCCAGTCAAACACTGCCAATACAATATCACTGATATTGGATGTTTTAAAGCGATCCACGACCACTTTTTCAACGGGTAATAAATTGATTATCGATTTTCATTTTTTGCCTGACAGGCGTTATGCCAGGGGCATAGCGCTAGCAAAGAAGCTAAAGCGATAAACAGAGAAACATTTTAAGCTATACAAACGGCATAGACGTTATTCCAATCTAGTTACAATTATTAAAATTAACCGATATTGCGAGGTCGAGTAATGTTTAATAAAGAAATAGTCATGGAAACGCTAGAATGTTTACCTAATGCTTACACGAAAATGCTCGAAAATAGATTCCCTCATGTTCTAAATAAAATCATCGAACTCTGGAATTCACCTCAGTGCGAAGACTACTTCACCGACCTGTTACAACCAAATGGCCGTGGTGGTGGAAGACTTAATCGGGATGGCTTCCCGGATGAAGCATGGCAGGAAATATTTCAACTAAACGAGCTTTGTTGGATGCGCCGGTCTCAAATTGACGATAGCCAGTGCTACTAACAATGATATTTTGGGTTCCATCTGGAAGCACTCTTCCAGCGGTTTCTATGACCGTACCAATTTGTCTTTCCTCACCTGGACACGATCTCCTACCTGATAGCTAGTTTTAGAAAAAAACTAAAAAGTCTTGGTCGAGCCGTCTTTCATCCCTAAAAGAGTATGGTAACTAGTACCAAATTTTGATTTTTTCTCAATTGGTGGCCAACATAAACATCACCTGCAAGCCTCCTGCGCCAACACCGCTTCCCTGCCCCTTAGAATCATCGTAATCACTTTCCATTTTTCCGAAATACACATAGAAACATATGTGCAATAAACTAAATTCACCGTAATATGCATGAACCCCCATTTAAACGAAAAACTCATGGATATAAAGAATGATAAGCTTGACAAAATTGTACTTGATGCACGGAAAAACGCAGAGAAGCGTGCTATGGGATATCGAGAGCAAGCGCTTAAAATGTACCCTTGGGTTTGCGGTCGTTGTGCCCGTACTTTTGCCCGTGAGAATCTTCAGTTATTAGAAGTCCACCACAAAAACCATAACCATGACCATAATCCACCAGATGGTAGTAACTGGGAGCTTTTATGTACTTATTGCCATGAAAATGAGCACTCACGGGTTAAGGACTCCACAGGTCGTTCCGCTGCGCAAAACCCAGAATCACTGGCTACTTTTAATCCTTTTGCAGACCTTAAAAATATCTTAAAAAATAATAAATGACATTTAAATGCTTACGTTAGTAACCTTTCAAAATGCTTTTATTACATCATCTCTAGCTAACGTGGGTTATCAAATACGCCGACTGGAAATGTTTGAGGGATCAACAAATCGTGGGCCGCCCAATGCGGCTTCAGCCCGTTTCATCTGGTCGTAAAGTTCATCCCGTTGGCTGCGTATATACGCTCTCACCAACGCTTCATCGAACCCAACTGTTGAGACGAAATATCCACGAGACCAAAATACTTCGGCAGTGAAAATCTGCTCTCGCCCTCCGAAACTCCTAAAACACCGGTGGCCTATGCACCCGGGTATCGACTTAAAATTAGACTCGGATCGGTTTATTGAATTCCTTGAACTACTGACCAAAGATTGGGGAAAGAAAGTGATCTTGATTTTGGATAATTCGAGAGTGCACCACACCAAACAAGTAAAGGCTTGGCTGGAAAAAATTAAGGAAAAAATCGAATGATTTATTTACGCGGCTAAAGTCTGGAATTGAATCCTGAAGAGCGGTTGAATTCATATCTGACGCAGGCTATCTGAAAGATAAATTGCGTACCGCTACCAATTGTCACCTGACGATGCTGGAGAGCAATCCAAACACGTCGCTTCTTACTTTCATGACCCACACCTAAAATATGTCACCTGAAACTATTCAATGACCGAGTCAAAAAGCCTTCCTTTTTAGGGTTTACCGAAAGTTAAATTGGGCAGTCATTGAGCACAAGCAATGAGCTTGCTATACTGCCACGTTAAGCGTCGATAATATTATGGAGCAGAGTGAGATGGGTAACTTGGAACAAGCGCGCTTCAATATGGTGGAGCAACAGATTCGGCCTTGGGACGTTCTGGATATGCGGGTGCTGGATTTGTTGAGCAAGATTAAACGCGAACGCTTTGTACCGCCCGGAATGCAAAGTATGGCTTTCATGGATATGGAAATTCCACTGGGACATGGAGTTTCAATGTGGCAGCCCAAGATGGAAGCACGCGCATTACAAGCCTTGAAGCTTGGGCGAAGTGACCGTGTGCTGGAAATCGGCAGTGGCAGCGGTTATCTGACTGCTTTGCTCTCCCATCTCGCGATGCATGTGACCAGCGTTGAGATCGTGCCGGAGCTACATGCCTTTGCGGAAAAGAATTTGGCAACGCATCAAATCAAAAATGTTACTTTAGCACTGGGCGATGCGGCACAGGGCTGGCTAGGTACTTTCGATGTAATTGTGTTGACTGGTTCAGTACCAATTTTACCGGAAGCAATTCAGGACAGTTTGACACCAGGTGGCCGTCTGTTTGCGATAGTTGGAGATGCTCCGGCGATGCATGCCAATCTGTTAACTTGTGTCGCACCGAATATTTTCGAGAACACTACCCTGTTCGAGACCTGCATTACGCCACTGCAAAATGCTCAGCAACCCAAGCGTTTCATTTTTTGATGGTGGTAATTGCTAAAAATAGCACTGGTGATACCGTTATTCGAGTGCTTTAGTGTTTGCCAAACATTTCCGCATTCTCAGTGCGTTGACTGGCAATTTATACACAGCTATTTTTAGCAATCTTGAAGATTGCAACAATGCGTAGCTTGGTGTGGCTTTAATCTCATTTAAGTGCAGCTTTGAAGGGCTAAAGGTAAAGCAATCTGCCCGACCTGGCATTCTCCAAAATTTAACTCCTTACTATCCTGAACAATTTGCAGGCACTGTCAAATTTCAGAGAACATAATTGGCAGTTTTCGAATTTTCATACAAATTACCGTTAAAAATATGGAGTAACTATGTCTCCGTATTTTCACATTTGAACCTGTTGTTTTATGTCTATGCCCAATTTGCGCGCCGCTGAACCGGTTGCGTCAATAATGTACTTATCCACCACTGTGTCATGCACACCACCGGTAGCTTGATCCCGTGCAAGAGTAGCGTGAGCTGATTCCATTAACATGTTGAAATGGCTATCTTGATCATTGATCAATGGACGCGGTATGATGGCCTGAAAATAAAGTATGCCGTGACGCATTGTGATGGCGAGCAGATAGAGTTCGTGGCCAATTTTAGCAATTTCTGGGTCACGCACTTCGAAACATTGCGTTGAACTGTTTTGGCTTTCATCACGCGCAGGCATCTGCATAGCAATGGCTTCAATAAATGCTTGCGCGTTATTGAGCTTGGGAGCCAATGTAGCGTGATATTGCCCAGTGCGGTTTAGTATGACCGGATTTTCAAGCACTGCGCGTTTTGTGTTACGGATTGTGAGAACTATGATAATTGTGATGATAATTGTGGCAAGGGTAATTTCAATCATGATGGTTATAAATTTAAACTCAATGATTCGATAGTATAGCCGCCTCTACCACATTTGAATTAATAAACTATAGTTTCGGCCATGAAACATCGATGGAAATTCTGGAGTTGGGTAAGTCTTTAAATGATATAAATCGCCCGAATTGGGAGTTATTAATATAGGAGAAATTGCCATGGCAAATCCATTCATACATATTGAGCTGCAAACCGGCGATGTCGCCAAAGCAAAAGAGTTTTACTCGACACTGTTTAATTGGAAGTTGGAGGATATACCCATGCCCGGCGGCAGCGGTACTTATACCTTAATCAACGTTGGCGAAGGTACTGGTAGCGGGATGATGACCAACCCGAGTCCCGGCGTGCCACCCCACTGGCTGTCCTATATCAGTGTAGACGATATCGCTGAAAGTACCGCAAAAGCTAAGTCGCTTGGGGCAACCGTCATACAAGATGTTATAGAAGTAGGAAACTATGGTTGGATGAGCATCATTGTGGATCCCACAGGTGCTACTTGTGGGTTATGGAAAGGAAAAACGAAGGAGTCATGATTTGTGTTAGCGAAATTTGTTAATGCTGCACCTGTTCATCAAATTGGATATTAAGGAAATCGTGCTCGTGGTGTAACTCACCACGAGCACGATTGATTTCAGCAAGCATTAATTACCGAATGTTTGATTTGCCCTAGGTGTCTATTTTCTAATTACACCTCAACGGTTTTTTTCTCAAACCACTTGTACAACGTGGGTAGTACCACCAACGTGAGCAAGGTAGAGGTAACCAGACCGCCGATTACCACGATGGCGAGGGGCCGTTGCACTTCAGAGCCTGGCCCTGTAGCGAACAGCATGGGGATAAGTCCCAGCATCGCTACGGTAGCGGTCATCAGCACTGGCCGGAAGCGCTGCTGGCAACCTTGAATTACGGCTTCCGACTGAGACATGCCTTTTTCCCGCAGGGTGCGGATATAAGATACCAGGACTACACCATTTAGCACTGCGATCCCCCATAGGGCAATGAAACCCACAGAGGCTGGCACTGACAAATACTCGCCCGATAAAAAGAGGGACACCACGCCGCCCATCGAGGCAAAAGGCAGCACCATAATGATTAGCGAGGCGTAGCGCAGGGACCCGAATAACAGGAACAGCAGAAAGAAAATTGCAGCAATGGTCACGGGAACGATGACCATCAAGTGTCCCATAGCCCGCTCCATATTCTGGAACTGACCACCCCACTCCAGGTAATAACCCTCGGGAAGCTTGACCTTTGCATCTACAGCCATTTTTAGCTCTGAGACGAAGCCACCCAAGTCACGCCCCTTCACGTTCACCCCCACCACGATACGACGCTTTGCCTTCTCCCGGCTAATCTGTGCCGGCCCATCCAGCACGCTGATGAGTGCCAAGTCTTCCAGAGCCACATTGGCGCCGTTGGGCGAGATGACTCGTAATGCATGGATCTCCTCCACGCTGTTTCGAAATCTTTCTGGCAATCGCACTACGGCGCTAAAGCGGCGTTCACCTTCAAATATTTCGGTGGTTATTCTGCCACCTATCGCCGTCTCGATCACGTCGTTTATGTCAGCCACATTGAGGCCGTGGCGAGCGATGGCTTGACGATCGATATTAATAGACAAATACTGCTGACCGGTAACCCTTTCCACACGCAGATCCTGCGCTCCCTTGATAGCAGTTGCCACCTTGGCGATTGCATCAGCCTTCTGCTTAAGCAAACCGATGTCGTCACCAAACAACTTGATCGCCACATCGGAGCGCACCCCTGTGACCATTTCGTCAACCCGGTCTGAAATCGGCTGAGCCATCACTATTTGCACGCCAGGCAAAGTTCTGAGCTTGTCCCGGATGGCGTCGGCAATGTCGTCTTGCGTCCATCCTTCTGGCCACTCGTCACGGGGTTTGAGGCTGACTATCGGGGTCGATTCATTCTGGCTTTGCGAATCGGCGGGACTCTCTCCACGGCCAACGCCAGAAAACGCGGATTTTACGCCGGGCACCTGCATCACCATGCGCATTGCCTCCATTTCTACCTTGATGGATTCTTCCAGCGAAATATTGGGCACGCGATTTATAGCGGGCACGATAGAACCTTCCTTCATTTCGGGTATGAAAGCCGTACCAAGCAAGGGTAACAGCAGCAATGCTCCGACTAATGCCCCTCCCGATACAATGATGGTTTTCCTACCATTGGATAGCGTCCAATCCAACAACCGCAAATAAGGCTTTTTCAAAAAAGCAACCAAGCGGGTACCGTGCTCGTTTTTACCTAATAACAGGTATGAGCACAGAACCGGGGTCAAGGTGAGCGCCAGAATCAGCGATACGAAAAGTGCGATAGCAATGGTGAATGCGAGTGGAGCGAACATTTTACCTTCCATGCCCTCTAGAGTCATCAGTGGCAGGAACACCAAAATAATGATAGAAATACCAAAAATAACCGGTGTCGCAACCTCAGATGCCGCATCAAGGATTACCTGCATTCGACTAATATCTTTACGTTCCGCCAGACGCTGAAAAGTATTTTCCACCACCACTACCGAACCATCCACAATCAAACCGGTGGCAATAGCAAGACCGCCGAGGGACATCAGATTGGCAGACAGGCCGTAATGATTCATTACCATGAAAGTGATCAGCGGAGTCAAGATCAGTGATGTAACTACAATAAGGGATGAGCGCACATCGCCTAGGAACAGAAACAGCACGATGATAACTAGAACCACCCCCTCAAGCAGCACTTTAATCACAGTCAGTAAAGCAGCATCCACCAGCTCGCTACGGTCGTAGTATGAAACAATTTGGAGGCCGTCGGGGAGCATACCCTTGTCGTTTATTTCTGCGACCCTTTGCTTGATCCGGTTAACAATTTCTTTGGCGTTGCCAGCGCGGATCATCATCACAACTCCGCCTACCGACTCGGTAATGCCATTTTTAAGCAACGCGCCATAGCGCACCTCGTGACCAATAGTTACGTCAGCTACGTCACGCATGAATACCGGCACTCCACCTTGCTCCTTGAGCACAATCATGCGGATATCGTCCAGGGTTTTTATCAGTCCTAAGCCACGAATCAAGTATTGCTCAGAGTAACGGGGCAATACGCCACCGCCAGAGTTGGCATTGTTGCGCGCGAGAGCCTGGTACACTTCCTGCAGTGTCACCCTGTAATGTCTCATGCGATCCGGATTTACCAACGCCTGATACTGTTTGACGTAGCCACCCTGAGAGTTAATCTCCGCCACGCCAGGAATACTTCGCAACAGTGGTCGCACCACCCAGTCCTGGGCAATCCGGCGTTTGCTCAGCTCTTCTTGACTGAGCACCCGCTCGTTGTCGCCTGGCTTCTCCAGAATGTACTGATACACCTCACCCAATCCTGTAGACAGCGGACCTAGTAATGGTGTAACACCCACAGGCATACGCCCGCCTACTTCGATCAGCCGCTCCATTACCAGCTGACGCGCGAAATAAACATCGGTAACATCGGTAAACACCAGAGTAATCAACGAAAGCCCCGGTTTATTGAGCGAGCGCATCTCCTCCAATCCCGGCAGACCGGTCATGGCCATTTCCAACGGCACTGTAACAAAACGTTCGACTTCCTCAGGTGAACGGCCAAATGCCTCAGTGGCAATCTGCACCTGAACATTGGTTACGTCTGGAAAAGCATCCACCGATAGCTTCCGCGCCGCGTCCAGCCCGAATGCCACAAAGCAAACTGCCACCACGACAAGTACCAAGCGCTGCTTGAGCGCAGCCTGAATCAGAGATTCCAGCATATCATTCTCACTGCTCTTCTCGCTTGCGCTCGTTGTTAAGATGAAAAGCGCCTTCTGTGACGATACGTTCGCCAATTTTTAAGCCTTCCAGCACTGGAAAATAACGATGGCTTTCTTGTCCAAGCAGGACACGCCTCAACTGGAAGCGCTTATCGTCCAACTGGACGAAGATATGATCCTTGTTTTCCTCTCGCACTACCGCCGCCGCTGGCACCACCAGACGACGCTGGGATTTAATCATAATAAGCATGGAGGCAAGCATTTCCGGCTTGAGCATCCGCTCAAGATTCTCCACATCCATGCGCACCTGCACCGTTCGTCTATCTGGATTAACGGTGTCGGCAACAAAAATCAATCGCCCCTCAATGCGCTTTCCGTCCAATGCAGGAATCTCAGCTTGCACCACCTCACCTGTCTTCACATGGGCAGCCTGTTGTTCAGTCACCTCGGCTACCAGCCAGACGTGGGACAGATCTGCTACGGTATAGAGTGGTTCAGCCGGTTGCACTACTTGACCCGATGTGACATTCCGCTCAATCACCACTCCGTCGAGAGTGGCAATAATTGAAGACAGGGAATTTACCCGGCGTGTAGCTGTCAGCTTGGTAATGGCGCTTTTGCCCATTCCGAGCACCTTGAGCTGTTCGAGGGAAGCATGCAGTTCGGCTCGGGCCTGTACCAGATCAGCCTCACGCTTCTGCAGTTCAGCTCCACCAATTACATCAGCAGCGAACAGTAACCTTGCCCGCTCTACCGCGCGGCGCTGCAGCCCTTCTTGAGACAATGCCTTGATATAAACGAGCTGGGCTGCGGATAACTCGGTGCTGTTCAAAGTGGTTAATACATCGCCGCGCTTTACCGTCTGACCAAGAAAAGCATAGACCTCAGTTACACGCCCAGTAACAGCAGAACCAATGCGTGCCACCCGATGTTCGTCCACCTCGACGTTGGCCGGGACGCGCAGGGTCTCCGCCAAATCACCTTCGCTAGCAAGGGTAATTGTCAGGCGCTTTAAAAATTCAGGTGTAACTTCTACCACCGAGGGATCGTTGACCGGAGTTGCGATGGCAATCGGTATTTTTTTGTCCTTGCAACCAGCCATCAGAGTTACCAACAAAAGGGAGATTAAGACGGCTAAGAACGTGCGCTTCACAGTACTTCTCCGGCATTAAGTGGGGAGGCGCGAAGCCGGGCAATTTCAATGAGCGCCGCTTGCAATTCGTAACGAGCATTAAGGTAATCCAAGCGGGTGGTGCGCAAAACTCGCTGGGCGTCCAGAAACTCCAGAATGCCACGTTCACCATAGCGATAGGCCGCTTCAGCTACCTTCATGGCGTTTTCGGCGTCGTGCATCAGACCTGTTTCAAATATCATTACCTGATTTTTGGCAATCTTATATCGACCATAAGCCTGATCCAGAACTCCCAGCAGATTGATGCTTGTCTGCCGTTTCTCCGCTACAGCCCGATCAAACCCTGCGACTGCTTCGCCAATCGGACCCTGACGACGATTCCATAACGGCAAGGGCAAGGACACGCCGACTTGCCACTGTTTCCAATCCGGATCTTGATTAGTGCCTACCGTAATGGTGGGCTGTGGGAAACGCAGGTTGCGTTCTAACTGCACTCGCGCTTGAGCACGACGGGTTTGAGCGTCAGCCACTTTCAGTAAAGGCTGACGATCCAATAAGTCTTTGCGAAGCACTTCAAGTTCTGGCAGATCGTGAGGCAGCAATTTTTCCGGCGCCACTGCGAAATTACCCGCAAGTGGCGCACCAATTAGTGCCCGCAACCGATCGCGGCCTTGGGTAATGCGTAGCTCAGCACTATTAACAGCACTCTTTGCAGCCAACGCCTCGACGTCTGCCTTGACCAATTCAAAGCGCGGGGATTCTCCAACTTTTACTTTGAGATTCACCCTGTCGCGAATTTGCATCAGCAACTCATGGTTGACAGTAGCCAGCTTGACTTCCTCTTGACGGCGCAATACATCGAAAAAAGCCTGCGTCACTGAAGTCCGCAAATTTATTCGTGCATCCGACACCACCGCCGCACTGGCCGCAATACCGGCTTCCGCGCCCTGCCGCCGTGCGGCACGCACGGAGGGAAGTTCGATCAACTGAGATAATGCAGCTACATTGGTATGCCCATTCGGAATAGCAGCGAGCTTTGAAAGCGAAGTGCCCGCCCCTATTTGAAGATCAGGGTTGGGATAAGCCTTTGCCGTAGTGAGAGCGGCATTCGCTCCACGCTCCTGGGCTGTCACGTCAGCGAGCGATGGACTGTGTATGTCTGCGAGACGCAAGGCTTCGTTTAAAGTCAATGGCGCCGCAGCATGTGATGGAGTAATGGCGATTAGTAAAAATATCAACCACCATAAACGAATAGGCAAGGTACGCAATTGCATGTTATTTATAATTCTCCAAATGCATTATTAGGGGTACAACCGGACTTCGATAATGACTATCAGTCTCATCAGAAGTTCCACGAGTAAAAAACATTTAGTATGTTCGCTAATAGCATTTTTTAACATATAGCTAATGGCGGCCACTAACTAAAATCGGTATTTGCAAAATAACATGAGGTTAATCCACATCAACGGGTTCTAATTCCCACCAGCTCGGCGTTAGAAATAAAAACTCATGAAACTCAATTCTCTTATGCTTAAATACAAATTTGTATTTTCGCAATTGTATTAGCACACGGTAAAATCTATGACAAAGCGGCGCATTGCGTACGGAAGGGAATATTGGAATACTTGATGAATTTAAACAAAAACAGTTATCGTCTCATTAGATGAGTATAAATGTCATGATAGGCCGCGGCACTTTGACTCCAGCCGAAATCCTTTACCATGCAATAGTGTTGTAATGTCCGCCAAATTTTCTTGTCATGATAGGTCATCACGGCGCGTCGTGCCGTCGCCAAAAGGCTGGACGTGTCCAAACTTTTAAATACAAAACCGCTGGCAATACCCTGTTCTAATGAGGATGCGCTGCAATCCAATACTGTGTCAATCAGGCCGCCAGTCGCATGCACCACTGGCGGCGTGCCATAGCGTTGGCTATACATCTGGCTTAGTCCGCATGGCTCGAAACGTGACGGCATTAAAAAAATGTCTGCGCCTGCTACTATCAGGTGTGACAAGGCCTCATCGAAACCCACGTAAGCACTGATCTGGCCGGAATAATGATGCGAAAGCTCCAGCGCAGTTCGCTGCATTTCCACATCGCCATTACCCAGCAATACCAGTTGCGCCGGTATGGCAATCAATTGTGGTGCAATTTCCAGCACCAGATCCACGCCCTTCTGATGGGTAAATCGGCTCACTAAGCCGAACAATGGCAGGTCGGGATCAA
>JBDSEJ010000468.1:0-7230 GCA_039920105.1 Candidatus Nitrotoga sp.
CGCTTAACCAAGCGAGTATCAGGCCACCAACCATTCCAGCTATCAGCCCTGAGAATAAGGGCGCCCCAGATGCCAGAGCAACACCAAGACATAGAGGAAGTGCCACTAAAAATACTACAATACCTGCCGGCAAATCGTCTTTTAGATGCCGCAAATAGTACTGTACAGGCTGCTGTGTCATTATGTTCGTCTCCGAATTATTGTATTGTCTAATGTGTGATTGGGTTTCCACAACCTTACAGTCTCTTCTGGTAAGCCTATAGGGTTGGGGAGTTGAGCGTATGCGAGAAAAATGAGGGGAAAGTTACGATTATTATACAGAGACATTTATTGAATCCGAAATCGGATTATGGTTCAATTTAAATTGAAAATTTAACCATAATCCAAAAAAGCGCAAGCTTGCTGCTCTCCTCGGCAACCTGTAAAATGCATATGCCATTCATTTCAAATAACCGCTCAACCCAGCGTTCCGATGTGAGTCTCTGATCAGCACTGATCTTCAAGTTTATTGCGTTGCCCCATTCATTTTCTAGGGGTGCCGTAAGCTATTGCAATAGCCATCCTGCCAATACGCCCCTAGCAATAAAGGGCGTGATTTTTTATTGAGATAGCCATGAACAAACTTAACTTAACCGAAGCCAAAATCAATATATTAAGCGGGCTGACTGTCGCACTCGCCCTGGTTCCCGAAGCCATCGCTTTTGCGCTGGTGGCACATGTGCATCCTCTGGTCGGTTTGTATGCCGCTTTCATGGTAAGCCTGATCACCTCGTTGATCGGTGGTCGTCCCGGCATGATATCAGGCGCTACCGGTGCATTGGCGGTAGTTATGGTTGCGCTGGTAGTACTGCATGGTGTGGAGTACCTGTTCGCCACCGTGGTACTAATGGGCGTGATGCAAATCTTTTTCGGTTTAGCCAAGTTTGGCAAATTTATTCGCATGGTGCCGCACCCTGTAATGCTCGGCTTCGTAAACGGACTTGCCATCGTGATCTTCCTCGCTCAACTTAACCATTTCAAAATCACTGCCTCAGACGGCACCACGAGCTGGATGCAGGGTACGCCGCTGTTCACCATGCTGGGTTTGATCACACTGACCATGGCGATCATCTACCTGTTGCCTAAGTTGACCAAAGCTTTCCCATCGACATTGGCGGCGATTATGACGGTTTCTGCGCTAGCAATTTTCACCGGCATTGAAACCAAGACCGTTGGCGATCTCGCTTCCATAAAGGGCGGCTTGCCGCAATTCCATCTTCCTGATGTGCCGTTGAACTGGGAAACGCTGAAAATAATTTTTCCTTACAGTCTAATTCTCGCTGGTATCGGCCTGATCGAATCACTGCTGACATTGAACCTGATCGACGATATGACGCAAACACGCGGCAAGCCAAATCGTGCCAGCATTGGGCAGGGGGTGGCCAATGTGGTCACCGGCTTCTTCGGTGGAATGGGCGGCTGCGCAATGATTGGCCAAAGCATGATCAACGTTACCAACGGCGCCGTGAAAAATCTATCCGGCATTGCCGCGGCGCTGTTTTTGCTGAGCTTCATCCTATTTGCTTCCGAGTGGATCGAATTGATCCCGCTTGCCGCGCTGATCGGTCTGATGTTCGTGGTTTCGGAAAAAACTTTCGAATGGGGCAGTTTCCGTCTGTTCGGTAAGGTTCCGACACCAGACATTGTAGTGGGCATCACGGTTGCAGCCGTCACGGTAATGACTGATCTTGCCGTCGCTGTCATCGTTGGCGTGATCATCTCGGCGCTGGTATTCGCATGGCAGCACGCCAAGCATATTGAGGTGAAGATTGACACTGAGGAACACGGCTGGAGGGTGTATGACCTGCACGGCTCACTGTTTTTTGCCTCGACGCAAAATTTCCTTGCCCTATTCACGCCCAATGATGACCCGGATGAAGTGGTGATCGACTTCAAAAACGCACGCGTCAAGGATCATTCCGCGCTGGAAGCAATCGATTTGCTGGCGGAGCGCTATACACAACTTGGTAAGCGGCTGCACCTGCGCCACCTTAGCCCGGATTGCCTGGAGCTTCTCGACAAAGCAAAAGGCATGATTGTGGTAAATGTACTGGAAGACCCCCTTTATCACCCGGCAGATAATCGTCTGGGCTGACAGTGCAGGTGATAATCAATCGTATCAATTTTTGGAGTGGTGAATCAATTATGACGGAAGGTAATCAAGTCAAAAAACAGATAGAGTCGGGTATTACTTATGCTCCGTGGGAGCGCGCCTTTACTCGAATACTGACTCCGTTCGAAGATTTCATACACCGCCAAACCACTGGCGGCCTATTGCTGATGGGCACTGCAATTATCGCGATGCTGATAGCTAACAGCACCTTGGTGGAAGCGTATCAGCATTTCATACATGCCCCGATGAGTATGCGCATTGGTACGTGGTCCATCGATATGAGCCTCCACCATTGGGTGAACGATGGCTTGATGGCACTATTTTTCTTCGTGGTAGGTATGGAGCTAAAACGCGAGATACTGGTGGGTGAACTATCCGATTTGCGCCAAGCCGCGTTGCCCATTATCGCCGCCATTGGTGGCATGGTGGTGCCAGCGCTGATCTACCTATTTTTCAATCCTGACGGTGACGCTGCGCGTGGCTGGGGGATACCGATGGCGACCGACATTGCATTCGCTGTCGGCGCACTTGCATTGCTAGCCAAACGCGTGCCCAAGGCGTTGATCACATTTCTGGTGGCGCTAGCTATCGCAGATGACCTTGGTGCAGTGTTGGTGATTGCGCTGTTCTACACACAACAGTTGTCACTTGATTGGCTGGCTGTGTCGGCCTTGCTAGTGACGCTGTTGTTTGTGTTTAACTTTTCTGGAGTACGCAGGGTTTTACCCTATTTTACGGTAGCTGTATTATTGTGGTATGCACTACTGCAATCTGGAGTACACGCCACGTTGGCAGGTGTGTTGGGTGCGTTCACCGTACCCGCTATACCCAGATATGATTCTGCTTTGTTCGGCTTGCGTATCAAGGAGTTGATTGAGCATTTCGATACCAAACATCGTCTAAACGGCAATATCATGACCAACGATGAGTTATTTTGGGCGACGCGGATGCTTGAAAAAAGCGTACACGATGTGCAAACACCGTTGCAGCGACTAGAGAATGCCTGGCATCTTCCGGTCGCGTTTCTAATACTCCCGACCTTTGCCTTGTTCAACGCGGGTGTCCCGATACAGCTAAGTGCAATAGGTTCGACCTTGACCCATCCGGTAATGCTTGGCGTGATGCTTGGTCTATTACTTGGCAAATTTATCGGTATTACTGGTGCATGCTGGCTGGCATTGCGTCTTGGTATTGGGCAGTTACCGAGTGGCACGCGCTTCAGCCAAATCGCCGCCGTAGCAGTACTAGGCGGCATAGGATTCACCATGTCCATCTTCATTACCGAACTTGCCTTCGCCGCGCAGCCGGAATATGTGTTGGTAGCCAAAACCGGCGTGCTGGCAGCCTCAATATTGGCTGGTACTCTAGGCTTCATTTGGTTATGGTGGTTAGGGAGGGATGCAGCCGAGTGATGCTCTTATATAAAGAAATGGTTTCTGTTTGGATAAATCAGATAAAACCAAGGCGAAAAACTATCGAATAATATAGCGTTCAAACTATGATAAATTTCCTTGGCAGAATACGCTTGTCAGACACATAGGCTCAAATTAGATGCAACCGATGACTTTCAATAGAAATGAACTGTTCGATCTGGAGACACGTATGCCATGTGGTCACGCATTTTTACTCAGTAGCCCGGGAAGATTGCAGGACACCATTTAAATCCTTGCTCACAATAACACCAACCATTTTTAACCTATTTGCACCGAAGATTCATGCGCTGGAATATTGCCGAAAATCATTCGAAAGCTGCTCAACTAAACTCCCTGTAATTTTGCTACCGGCTAACTAACTATTATGCCGGTAATATCAGGTGCCGCTGACGACTTAGTTTCCATGAGTTGATGTTTCAGAGCCGCCAAACCCAAATACTGAAAGTGGCTCGATACAGCGTAGCTTGGTACCGACCAGCCATATCTATGGCACCGAGCTCAATTGCCCGACAGACTCAGCCAGATATAGTTAGAGCAACATTATCAGACGTCCTTTCCACGCCGTGAGCCGAGCAGAGAGTCAATCATCTCCATCGGCAGCGGGAAGATGATGGTGTTGCTCTTGTCGCCAGCAATCGCATTAAGAGTTTGCAGGTAGCGGAGTTGCATGGCTTGCGGCGACTGCGCCAGCACCTGTGCGGCCTGGAGCAGCTTTTCGGAAGCCTGCAGCTCGCCTTCGGCATGGATCACCTTGGCGCGCCGCTCGCGCTCAGCCTCGGCTTGGCGGGCGATGGCGCGCACCATGGACTCGTCGATATCCACGTGCTTGATCTCTACGTTCGCCACCTTGATACCCCAGGCGTCGGTCTGCGAGTCGAGGATCTGCTGGATGTCAATGTTCAAGCGCTCGCGCTCAGCTAGCATGTCATCCAGTTCGTGCTTGCCGAGCACCGAACGCAAAGTGGTCTGCGCCAGTTGCGAGGTGGCCTCGAGATAGTTCTGCACCTGGATAATTGCTTTCTGCGGGTCGATGACGCGGAAATACACCACTGCGTTCACCTTCACCGAGACGTTGTCGCGAGAGATGACATCCTGGCTCGGCACGTCCATCACCATCACGCGCAGATCAACCCGCACCATCTGTTGGATGCCCGGCACGATGAGTACAATGCCCGGCCCCTTCACCTTCCAAAAGCGCCCGAGCAGAAACACTACGCCACGTTCGTATTCCCGCAGAACGCGGACGCTTGTCACCGCCAGAGCGATGATGAGCAGCAGGGCGCCGCTCCAGCCAAAATCCCAGATCATGATTTTTCTCCTTTTTGTTCCGGTTGAACCACCAAGGTAAGCCCGTCCACTGCCACAATCCTGGCCCGCGCACCGCGGGTCAAAGCCGTCTCACTGCGCGCATGCCAGCGCTCGCCGAAGGCCTGCACCCAGCCTTCGTGCTCGAAATCCGCGAGTGCCACCGCCGTACTGCCTAGCATTGCTTCGGTGCCGGTAACTGCCGGACGCTGCCGAGCACGCAATGCGAAGGCTCCAATGCTGGCCAGTACCAAGGCACTGGTTGCGGCCAGCGGCACGACGAAGGCAAGCGAGATTTCCATGCCGGGGATGTCGCCATCGATCAGCATCAGGGAGCCGACGATGAAGGCGGCGATGCCGCCGAAGCCCAGTATGCCGAAGCTGGGGGCGAAGGCTTCCGCCGCCATGAGGGCAATGCCCACCAGCAGGAGCAGGGCACCGACGGCGTTGATCGGCAGCATGGCAAGCGCGTAGAGGGCCAGCAGCAGACTGATGGCGCCGATCACACCGGACACACCGAATCCCGGCGTGTAGAACTCGAATAGCAGCCCGTATATTCCGAGCATCATCAGTATTAGTGCAATGTTGGGATCGGCCACCGCAATCAGCAATTGTTCCTTCCAATTGGGTTCGATGGTGACGATGGCGGCATCGGTGAGCATCAGTTTGTATTCGCCTTGCGCCAGGCTGACGTTGCGCCCGTCGGCCCAGCGCAGAAGATCGGGCAGGTCTGCGGCGACGAAGTCCACCACATTTTGCTTCAGCGCTTCTTCGGCAGACAGGCTGTCCGCCTCGTGCACCGCCTTCTCCGCCCATTCGGCGTTACGGCCGCGCAATTGGGCGAGACTGCGCAGGTAGGCGGCGGCATCATGCACCGCCTTATTCTCCATGGCACTAGCGGGCGGCGCGCGCTCTTTCCCCCCGGTGGGCTTTTCCGCCGCCGGGGGCTTGCCGGTTTCGCCGCCGATGCCGATCGCCACCGGCGTGGCGGCACCCAGATTGGTGCCCGGCGCCATTGCGGCGATGTGGCTGGCATAAAGGAGGTAAGTGCCGGCGCTGGCGGCGCGGGCACCGGAAGGTGAAACGAAAGTAGCCACCGGCACCGGTGAGGCAAGGATGCCCTGAATCATCTCGCGCATGGCCGAGTCGAGCCCGCCAGGCGTATTGAGCCTAAGTACTAGCAGCTCAGCCCGCACTTGCTTCGCTTCGTTCAGAGCGCGCAAAAAATAGGCTGCGCTGGCCGGGCTTATGGCACCATTAATTTCTGTCACCACGACCGTCCTGGCAAAGGCGGCTAACGGCAAGAGCATCAACACAATGACAATACAGAAGTAGCGTTTCATCGTTTCCTTCCTGGACAGCAATGGGATCGCATTTCTAACACGACTAATCATATGCCATGTACTTTATAACCCCATTGAGGCGAAAGCACAATATATCAAGGGAAACACTGATCTATTTCCACGCAATGATTGGAATAAATCGTTAATCTGAGAGATGTCACTGAACTTATTTTCAGTGGGGGAAAACGATGCAAACGAGTTTTGCTGAACTGGCATAATCTGCCAGGAACTGAAAGAAGCAATTGCTCCATATTACCCAAACAGCGGCAGACAAAATGCGATCTAACAACGGAAAAAAAATGACTCGAAAATTGCCGCAATTTGTGCCTAAATAATTCATTTCCGTGAGCAAAGCCACAACACTCACCCAGTCATCTCTGGCGGGATGAATTATTTAAAGCTTCACTGAATATTTTCGGTACTGATGCTGATTTCTAAGTCAGCTACTCCCAGTTCGAAGACGCGCCATTCTGTTACTGCCTTAAATTCTTTCAGACTGGCAACTCGAATAGATGTGCTTAATCTGACCTTATTTTCCCTATTTTGTACCTGTATTGCCAGACAGGCGGAATGTTATTTCTCGGAAGTTTCCAAAATGTTTGCAAGGTGCATTTCTTTAGTTACAACTGTGTCGCGCAAGAGCGCTGGATATCATCCCCATTCAGGTACCCATGATTTTCATGCCACATTGATAGTGCTGCATGCTGAACAATTACTATCTCAGGCCCTAGTTGTAATCCAAAAACGTTAGGAATATCGGCCTTATCAAGCAATGCGTAAATTATTTGGATTACGTCACTTCCAGCCTACTGTAATCATGCGACAACAATACTTCTGATAGGCTTAAGTAGGATATTGATACAGGAGTTCAGTTTGCATATTCACGACGTGACGTCAATTGTTTGACTTGAGAGCCTCTTGCAAAACTAACGGTGCGAGTGTGATTTACTGCTGAAGTGGGGTAGAGATGGGCGGCCATTACTGGCAAGATGTGAGT
>JBDSEJ010000469.1:0-5482 GCA_039920105.1 Candidatus Nitrotoga sp.
AATGGCCCGACGGTCAAACCCGACAGGCTGCTAGGCTGTTTCACTTCTTTCTCCTCACTTCAGATTGCATCTGGCGCAATAACCCTGTCGAAATTCCAATGCTTTTTGCGAATCAGAAACGCCACACGCTTGATATTGTAAGTCAGATTTAACTTACCTATCTGAACTTGCGCTCGTGCACATCCAGTGGAGCCGATGCAAATGCCGCCCATCTCGTGGTCGCCGCCCCAAAAACATACTCCACTCGCGCACGATTTTTTGATTTCGTGCGTTTTGTTCGTCGGATAATGGGGGGCCTGCGACCCTTGCTCGTTAATCTGGCTGATGTGTCCAGCCTCAATCAGTCGGGTTTCCTGTTCCGCACTCCGGTAGTTGCTGCCTTAATGAATTTTCGGCTCACCTTCTTCCGGGCCGCATAGCAAGGCTGCCAGTGCTTGGCTGTCATGCACTGGCACTGACGTGTCTTCCAAAGCCGTGATCAGTTTGGTGTCATGATCCATGTTGAAATGATTCTTGAACCATAGTTGCTTTCGCCATACTTTACGGGTCAGAGTGCGTCCGTTTCTGGTTGCGCAAACTTGTACTGTACTTTGCCCCACTTTATGAGGATTCCACCTTCCTTGAGCTGTGCTTCTCGGTTATCGTCAGCAGGGTGAGTCGAAATAACGCCCAATCAATAAATCAGTTCAAGTCAATCAGTGGGTCGCGCAACTTACCCAGTTGCTTGTACCGGCTGTCCAAGTCAAAAAAGCTGTTCTGCATGTTTGCCTACCCCTGTCTGTATGTATCCTTAGAATTAACGCAAAACACCGTAAATTCAATTACAGAGGTAGTAAATTTTTAGAGGTGTCCAAATTTTTAGTCATACAACCAACAGCTGTTTACCTTGCGCGCTCTATGTAAATAATCCAATGTTTACGTCAGTTTGGCGTATCACGAGCTTGCAGAGTTAAGTCACAAAAAAAGCCTGCTCTATCGTATTGCTACCCCCAACCCGTAGCTTCTTTCATCATCGAGGAGTGGCTGAAAGATCAGCAGATGTTTTTCATCTCTAAGTACAAACTTTTATCCCCACCTCTTCACTAACCCATGCTCCACATTCAAGTGATCAAGTATCTTTGCCACCACAAAATCTACCAAATCTTGCACACATTGCGGGTGATAGTAAAAGCCCGGATTCGGGGGCAGAATGATTGCACCGACATGACTGAGCTTAAGCATATTTTCCAGATGGAGAGCGGAAAATGGAGTTTCACGTGGAACTAAAATCAATGGCCGCCTCTCCTTGAGCATGACATCGGCTGCACGAGTAATGAGGTCGTCACTTAACCCCAGCGCCACCGCCGCCAGAGTACCCATAGTACAGGGGCAAATTACCATAGCATCGCCAGGATTAGAGCCGGATGCCATAGGTGCGAACCAGTCATTGCGCCCGAACACTCTCAGTTCGCCGCTGATTTTGCCGAGTCGTTCCACCAAAATTTTTTCAGCATCTTGCGGGCGATTAGGCAACACAAAATCCATCTCTTGTTTGGCGACTATTTGTGCTGCTTGAGAATAAACCAAATGGACGCGCTGGCCGCTTTGGAGTAAGCACTCAAGCAATCGAATTGCGTAGGGTAAGCCGGATGCACCGGTTAGGGCGAGTACGATAGTTTTCATGTGCTTTTCAACCAGTCAATTTTGGTGCTTCGAGCTCAGTACTTGGTGCATTAAGGTAGTGTGCCGCGATCAGGCCATTTACTGTGCCAAACAGAAGTGCAGCCGTGGCAAAGATGGGAATTAGATAAGCCAGCCCGGAGTGCGGAATAAGCCAAAAATAAACCAGTATTAATTGGCCAGCAATGTGTGCAAATGCACCGAAGATACTTTGGGTAACCGGGCCGAACCAGCGCGCTGGCAAATACTGGCTGATGGCCAGTATGGCAATACTACATAGCGCACCGCTTAGACTGAGAAAAAACCCAGGCGTAAGGAAGCTTCCTATAAGCAAGCTGCCCGCCAGCACTCGCAGCAGCGATACCCATGCCGCCATGCGCCAACCGTAGCGTGCAAGTACTATTAGAGTAACAATATTTGCCAAACCAGGCTTTACGCCAGGTAGTGGCGAGGGGATAGCTGCCTCCAGCATCGTCAGACCCAGCGCCAATGCCGCCATGCGTGCGATGTGGTGATCCGCTTCAGTAGTTGCGAGTTTAATAGTTAAGGCTGTCATAACGCTTACCTCTGCCACTCAATTCAACGCTGACTTGATTGGGAAGGCAGATGGCGATTTCGCCTGCGTGCTTTAGCCAGCCCTGATGCACGCAATATTGACGCGGACTGGGATCGGCTGCAATGCGTACCTGCCGGTTATGTATGGCAACTCGGCTAATACCGAGTGGGCCGGGCACAGAAATAATTTGGTTACGAGATAGTGGCACTTCGCTAAATATCCTACCACTGTTGCGAATAATAGCCTTGTCCGCTGCGCCGCCTTGCCATAGTGTGACGGTGACCCACATAATACAGAGCACACCGAGAAACAGCACCATCCAATCGCCTATCTTTATGGGCGCTAATGTCAACATGATTATTGATCGTTGATTGCAATGCTAAGCAACATACCCTCATTCACGCTGTGAGATTCATTCAGTGCATTTAAATCAAAGTTCTCTGAGAAGCCTAAATTTGTTCCTGCATGGGAATTACGGATACTGTAGTGGCATCTGACATCAATCGAATAAATCATCACGTGACACCGAGTTCGCGGTGACGAAGCAGCACTTGCTGCTGTAATTTAAAACAACGCGCTAGTTTTTCTACCAAGTATACAGAGCGATGTTGGCCACCTGTGCAACCAATGGCAACGGTGAGATAGCTGCGATTATCAGCAATGTAGCAGGGCAGCCACCTATCGACAAAGCTGCGGATGTCTTCGCACATATTATGTACATTTTGATCGCGTTCGAGAAACTCAATTACCGACGCATCACGTCCGGTTAATGGCCGCAGCAAGGGATCGTAATGTGGGTTGGGTAAGCACCGCACGTCGAACACCAGGTCGGCATCAAACGGAATGCCATTCTTAAAACCGAACGATTGGAACAGCAAGGTAATACGTGCGCGGTCAACATTTTTAAAGTCTTTGACCCAGACACGCAAAACATTGGCACCGAGCTCGCTGGTATCAATACGATGGCCGATGTTACTTATCTCGGCAAGCATTTCACGCTCGAGTTGCACACATTCAGGTAAAGTAAGCCCTTGATTGGTCTTCTCAGGAGGTAGAGCATTACGCAGCGGATGACGACGACGCGTTTCGGAAAACCGCTTTACCAACGTGTCGGTCTGAGCGTCTAGAAAGAGCAGGTGCACATCTATATTCTGTTGCTTAAGCCGTTCAATATAATGTGGCAGTTGTTTCACGCTGTCGCCGCTACGCACGTCTATACTGACAGCAATGCGTACATTACCGGTCTGATGCAGATTTTCCATGAGAACGGGCAACAACGCAGCGGGCAGATTGTCCACGCAATAGTAGCCGCTGTCTTCCAGCGCCTTGAGCGCCACGCTTTTTCCTGAGCCTGAGAGGCCGCTGATCAGAAATAATTGCATTATTTATTGTCCCTGCATTTGCTGCTCGTGACGACTGATAAATTCTTGCATGCTGTCAATGCCACGTTGCTGTAGAACGAAATTGCGCGCTGCCGCTTCTATCAGCACCGCAAGGTTGCGCCCAGCCATGACCGGGATGCTCACTGTGCTAATCTTCACACCAAGGATTTCCTGATGACTCGCCGCTAACGGCAAGCGTTCCAGATGGGAAAGGTCACCGCGTAAAGGCCGATGCAAATGAACAATGAGTTTTAAACTTTTTTTTCGCCGCACCGCGGTTTCGCCAAACATAGTGCGAATATTAAGCACACCCAGCCCCCGTACTTCAAGGAAGTCACGCAGCAGTTCCGGGCAGCGCCCTTCCAACGTTTCTGGAGAAATACGGTACAGCTCAGTGATATCGTCCGCCACTAAACCGTTACCACGAGTTATAAGCTCAAGTCCCAGCTCGCTCTTGCCTATTCCGCTATCACCAGTAACCAGCACCCCCACTCCCAGCACGTCAAGAAACACGCCATGGCGCGTGGTCGACTCCGCCAGCGCCTTGACAATGTAATGACGCACCAGCCACATTAAATGTACGCTAGACAGGGGAGAGCGAAAGAGCGGTGTATGTGTATGGTTAGCATAAGTGATCAACCCCTGCGGGATATTCTCCGTGCCGGCCACGATCAGGCATTGCGTACCGCCGAGCTCAAGTTGCGTCAGCGCCTCTGAAAACGCAGCAGACGAAAGTGCTTGAAGATAAACAACTTCGATCTCACTCAATACCTGCACCCAATTCGGGTGGATCAAATTGAGATGGCCAATCAACCCTTTGTTAGAAGCACTGACTAAATCACCATCAAGTATCTTCGCAGCACCATTCGCTCCGGCTACCCAGCTCAATGCCAGCTGTTCCTGTTTGTCCTCAAACAGCTGTTGAATATTGACCTGAGCCATTGCTATTACATCTCCCAGCCAGTAAACAATTGATGTATTTCCACTACATCATTGCTCTTCTGTATTTGTTCGCGGAAGGTTTTATCACTAAACATTTGTGCCAGCTCGCCGAGTAGCTGCAGGTGCAGATCAGTGGCTCGTTCAGGCACCAATAACACGAAAATCAGGTTTACTGGTTGACCATCCGGTGCGTCGAACGGAATCAATGCTTGCGTCTTGACGAAAGCAGCAATCGCATCTCGCAGGCCCTTGATGCGGCCATGCGGGATAGCCACGCCGTGGCCCAAGCCAGTCGAGCCGAGCTTCTCACGCGCAAATAGGCTATCAAATGTTTGACTACGTGCGATTTTATGAGTATTTTCAAATAAAACACCCACTCTTTCAAAAACCCTCTTTTTACTGGTCGAGTCGGCGTCCAGCATGACGCTCTCCAAGGGCAGCACTTTGATGATCAGGTTCATAATTCAAGCACATCAAAAAAGGGAAAGAAGGATCGTAAGCCGCCCTGCTATCATTCTTGCTCCAGTGTAGGGGGATTGCTGGAATCATCATGGCGACGAGCGGCATGTTTTTCTTTATGCTTGATGATTTGGCGATCAAGTTTTTCGATCAGACTATCGATCGCGGTATATAAATTTGCATCATCACTTTCTGCAAAAATCATCTTGCCGCTTAAGTGGACGTTAGCCTCGGCCTTTTGTTTTAATTTATCAACCGAAAGGACAACATTAACATCAATCATATTGTCGAAGTGACGTTTGATTTTTTCGAATTTACTTACCACGTGCTCGCGAATGGCGGGGGTAATTTCCAAATGGTGTCCGCTGAGATTGAGATTCATGGCCTGCTCCTTGTGATTAAAGTGATTTACGAAGATTAACCGGGAGGATGTTCAGCAACTCCCGGTATTTTGCCACGGTACGCCGGGCAACCAATATGCCCT
>JBDSEJ010000470.1:0-12729 GCA_039920105.1 Candidatus Nitrotoga sp.
AGCTGAGCACGCTCGCGCATGGGTTTTTGTTCAGATAGCACTGCATCTATAACCGGTTGTTTGCATTCAATACAACCTATGCCTGCGCTTCTACAGCCTTGTTGCACCCAATGCTTGGTATCTTCACTGGAATATACTTGATGTAACTGCCATACAGGACATTTGTCCGGGTTCCCCACATCGGTGCGACGTATACGCGCCGGGTCGGTCGGCATGGTACGAATTTTCTTGGTTACACTGGCTTCGTCCTCGCGCAGACTGATTGAATTATTATAAGATTTTGACATTTTCTGTCCGTCCAACCCGGGCATTTTCGAAGCCGCAGTGAGCATAGCCTGCGGCTCGAATAGAATCATTTTTCCACCGCCTTCAAGATACCCGAACAGTCGCTCGCGGTCGGTCATGCTTAGGCTCTGCTGTTCGTCGAGTAATAATTTGGCAGATTGTAGCGCCTCGTCATCCCCTTGCTCTTGATAGCGAGTACGTAACTCGTCATAAAGTTTTTCCTTTTTACTCCCCAATTTCTTGACGGCAGCTTTGGCATTTTCTTTGAAATTCAATTCGCGCCCGTAAATGTGGTTGAAACGACGTGCAATTTCACGCGTGAACTCAATGTGTGGGACTTGATCCTCACCTACTGGCACTTGGGTTGCGCGGTAGATGAGGATATCCGCACTTTGTAAAAGCGGATAGCCGAGAAAACCGTATGTGCCTAGATCCTTCTCAGACAGCTTCTCCTGCTGATCCTTATAAGTTGGGACACGTTCCAGCCATCCTCGCGGCGTAATCATGGATAACAACAGATGTAATTCTGCGTGTTCTGGTACCTTGGATTGGATGAACAGCGTGGCTTGAGCTGGATCTACTCCCACAGCCAGCCAGTCAATGACCATATCCCATACACTTTGCTCAATAATTTGAGGGGTATCGTAATGTGTGGTCAACGCATGCCAGTCAGCAACAAAAAAAAGGCACTCATATTCTTGTTGCATCTTCACCCAGTTTTTCAACACCCCATGGTAATGCCCAAGATGCAGGCTACCCGTGGGCCTCATTCCTGATAACACTCGATCAACAAGCATAGGTTTACTTTAAAGTCCAAAAATAGAATTAATTAACTGAATAAGACCGATTACAGGCGGGCCCAATACCCAGCTGAGAACAGGTGAAATTGCCAAAAAAATCAGTATGAATATTCCGTAAGGTTCAACTCTTTCCAGAACAGCAGCCGGTCGATGTGGTAATAGGCTGACAGCAACACGCCCGCCATCCAGAGGAGGCAGTGGCAGCAAATTTAACACCATTAATATTACGTTGATTTTAATTCCGATCTGTGCCATTCCCAGCAATGGTTCTGCGAAGTAATTTGCCGGTAATAACCACGACAGCTTGGCCAGTATCGCCCAAAGTATCGCCATAAACAGGTTGGCAGTCGGGCCTGCTATCGCTACCCAAAGCATATCTTGCTTCGGACGTCGCAGAGCAGCGAAGTTTACCGGCACCGGTTTGGCCCAACCAAACAAGATACCGCCCATCCATAGCGTCAGCAACGGTACCAATATTGTGCCAACTGGATCAATGTGGCGGATGGGATTCAAGCTGATGCGCCCCTGCTGATATGCCGTCATATCACCGAAGTGCCGCGCTACATAGCCATGTGCCGCCTCATGTAAGGTAATTGCAAATAAAATAGGGATTGCTGCAATAGCAATAGTTTGTATCAGTTGGTCGATCTGCATTTATTATTTACTGCTCAATTAAAAATGGTGACACATCACCCTTGCCGAACCGCACCACCAAAGGTACATCATTGGTTAGGTCAATTACCGTGGTAGGGTCTAATCCCACCGCCCCACCATCCACCACCAGCTCAATTTTATTCTGTAACAGGTCGCGAATCTGTTCGGCATCAGTCATTGCAAATTCCTCATTTGGCAAAATCAAGGTAGAACTTATTAGCGGCTCACCCAACTCTTCCAGCAAGGCCAACGCCACTGGATGATCGGGGATACGCATACCGATAGTGCTGCGTTTGGGATGCTGCAAACGCTTGGGGACTTCCTTGGTAGCTGCAAGGATAAATGTATAACTACCCGGTGTATTGTTTTTTAGCAGTCGAAATTGCACGTTATCCACCCGTGCATAGCGAGCTAGCTCGGACAAGTCCCGGCAAACCATTGTCATGTGATGATTATCATCCACGCCTCGTATTTGGCGAATGCGTGTCATTGCTTCTTTATCACCAAGATGACAACCTAAGGCGTAGCAAGAATCAGTTGGATAGACAATTACGGCACCATTGCGCACTAAATTGGCGGCCTGTTTAATCAGTCGCGGCTGAGGATTTGTTGGATGAATAGTAAAGAGTTGTGACATGGTCAGTGGTTAATTTCTCCGCTACTCATCGTTCCTCCCCAAGTGATGAGCAAAGTTTCTAAGTTCAAGACGGATCAGCTTCCCATGCAAGCCAAACGGGACGGCAATCCAATGGAAAGTCGGGCAAACGTCCTAAATCGCGATAGCTTTCACCTGGCCCGTGAAAATCTGAACCACACGAAGCCAGCAAATTAAACTCATTTGCATAGCGGGCAAACTCGGCGAATTGCTCTGGTGTATGGCTACCACACACTACTTCTATCCCTTTTCCACCAAAAGTAATAAATTCACTCAGCAATTCTCGCAAGGCTTTTTGTCCCATACCTTTGCGCGCCAAAGTATAGCGGCCCGGATGCGCCAGTACAGCGACACCGCCGCTACCGCATATCCAGTTGACTGCGTCCGGCAACGAGGCCCATTGATGTGGTACATATCCAGGTTTATCTTTAACCAGATAATTCTTGAACACGCTGCGCACATCCTTGCAATAGCCAGTTTCGACTAAAAATCGTGCGAAGTGCGTGCGACCAATAATGCCCTGGTTGTCTGCATATCGATAAGCACCCTCCAGAGCCCCGCTAATTCCACTCTTGGCCAGCGAATCTGCCATTAGCTGAGCACGTGCTCCACGCCCACTGCGAATGTTGCGTAAGCCTTCCGCTAGAGGTATATAAGCCGGATCAATATGTAATCCAATAATATGCAGTGTGTAGCTGCGCCAAGTCACTGAAATTTCCACACCGTTGATAAATTGCATACCGTGCTGTGATGCGGCAGCAGCTGCCTCAGGCAAGCCAGAAAGATCGTCATGATCAGTCAACGCAAGAACCTTCACTCCCCGTTCAGCCGCACGCGCGACCAGATCTGAAGGCGATAACAATCCGTCTGAGACAGTTGAATGACAATGCAGGTCGTAATCTAACATTTAGTAACCCTAAGTAATCTCGCTTCGCCTCACAGATAGACATTCACTTATTTGCCTATTAGCCTATTAGCCTATTAGCCTAATAGGCAAATTGCAATACTAATCTTGCCTCTCATTTCCAATATAAATTTTTTCTGCACGATGAACAAATGCATCTACAAAACTATTTGCAATGAAATGAAAAATGGGACCGAACACTTTATCCAATAACTTATTGGAAAATTCGTAATGCAACTTAAATTCAATTTTACAGGCAGATTCGGAAAGAGGTATAAAATGCCAAGCTCCGTCAAGGTGCTTGAATGGTCCATCTTTCAGCGTGATGTCAATGTGATGAGGAAACTGACGTACATTTTCGGTGGTGAAGCTCTGCTTAACATGATGATAATTGATATGCACTGTCGCGTGCACGGTATCACCATCCATCGAGATCACGCTGGCTCCACCACACCACGGCAAGAATTGCGGATAATCCGCCACATTATCTACCAGAACGAACATCTGCTTCGCGCTGTAGGGAACTATTACTAATTTCTCAACTAAGGCCATTCTAGCAGTACGTCCATTCAAAGCTGGTAGAATATACAGATTATGAGCATTGTCCAAAACAAAAAAGCATACCACGACTATTTCATCGAAGATCGCTATGAGGCAGGTATTATGCTGGAAGGCTGGGAAGTCAAGGCGATCCGTGCCGGACGCGCCAATCTCAAGGAAGCCTATATTACGGTGAAAGATGGCGCCCTGTATCTGTTCGGCTCCCATATCAGCCCATTGACTACCGCTTCCACACATATATATCCTGACCCAGTTCGCACGCGCAAGCTACTGTTGCATGCAACTGAAATCAGCAAATTGATCAGTAAAGTGCAACGTGCCGGATATACTCTTATGCCATTGAACATGCACTTTAAAGGCAGTCTCATCAAACTGGATATCGGCCTAGCGAAAGGGAAAAAACTACATGACAAACGTGATTCCGAGCGTGAACGTGATGCCTCACGCGAGGCTCAGCAAGCGATGAAGAAGTCACGTTTTTAGCTGGAACAACTCTACTTCGTAATGCAACCCAGTGCGCGCATCACCAACCACCGCGATATACCAACGTTAATTTAATCCTAAAGCAAACTTTGGACACAGCGAACCGTAACATGTCGCGCAACTAGCGGTGACATAAACCGCCAGTTATGCTGTTGTCATAGCCGCAGTTTGGTTTATTTTGATTGAAATAAAGAATCACTGCTTTAGAGACGTGCTTGTAGCATTTATGAACCAACCTTTGCCAGCTCTGTGCGCAGAGCAGCGATAATGGAATCGTAGCGATTGGGATCCGTTTCATTGCCTGCATCGTACACAGCAGATCCGACCACAAAAGCGTCAGAACCAGCCGCAGCAATTTGTGCGATGTTGCCTGAATTTACGTCTCCGTGGACTTCCAAGACAATATTGCGCCCACTATCATTGATTTTCTTGCGTGCCGTGCGCACCTTATTAATCGTCTCGGGAATAAATTTCTGACCACTAATTAAGCCAGTCTGTTTAGACATGATCAGGACAACGTCGACCTTATCGATAACATGGTCGAGATAGCTAAAAGGCGTCCCGGCATTGAATGCCAGTCCTGCTTTGCAACCGTTTGCATGGATTAAATCGATCACCAGGCCAATGTTTTCGAAGGAGGGTAGATTGTACGCATCTCGATCAACTGCTTCAGGGTGAAAAATAATAATGTTAGCACCTGCCTTAGCATACTCTGGAACAATGTCATTCAATGAACTGTCCACATTGAAACCACTTGTCAGGTGTATCTCGATAGGCGCTTGAGTAATAGGTCGAATGGCCGCACATGCCTTCGAACCGTTTTTGAATGTTGGCACGAAATGCCTATTCATTACTTCTAGATGAATAATGTCTGCTCCCGAGGCGAGGACGTTGATAATCTCTTCACCAAGCTTGGCGAAATTGGCAGAAATAATACTAGGTGCGATTTTGTACATTAAAATACCCTTAGAATGAATATGAATAAAATGTTCATTTTACCCGAAACTTATGTCAAATAACTTTAACGGCAGATGTCATGACAAATATTAATTTTTTATAAAAGACGATGGCAATGAAAATTCTAAGTTAAAGAACACTATTCAATAGTTGTGATAGCTCGCTTGTCTGTTTTGGTATTGCTTCATAGCAAGTCACAGAATTTGCAATTTAAATTTTACGAACCAATAGTAGCCACACCAGGTTCGGTAATCGCTAACTACGGCGAAACAATTCAACAGCATAAACGAGGTTAAGAAAGTTTTTTCGGTGTATGGTCATCAAAATCAAACGCCATCTTTAACTCCTGATGCTGGCTACAAATATCCAATTATCGGCAGTCAAAAATTTATTCGTATCAGCAGATCGTCAATAATCTGTTAATTTTCTTCAAATATTATGTTCTGGGTGAAGCTGGCAACTCACAATGTTGCAACTATACGTTGGCGATGAATTTATTTGCCGTTTAAGCTGATGCAGCATGCGGACAAGTGAATACTGAGGATTGCAACGACTTATGCAAAACCGTAAATGAAAAAAACTGCAAATTAGTGATGGCCAATGCGCTAGCCTGAAAACAAAAAGAAACTTTCGGTGCGTCCCAACCGCGGATCGGCACTAAGGTCCAGACAATTAAATTCTTTATTATCTGAAAATAATTGATGTTTTATACGACACTATCTGACAACCTGATCGTTGACACAGAACGAACTTGTAAGTTTGAAAAATTCTCTCTGAAGGAGCGTTGACTAAATTTTAATTTCAAGCTTTGGGTTGTACGGTAAGCCTGACTCCGCTTGCATGTCCGGTTATACTAGTGAGCCACCTCTGGGGCGGCATTTAAAATTTAGGGTAACAGAATGGGCGAGAGAGAGATCGATCAGCAATTGGTTGATCGCGCGCAGCGCGGGAACAAGCACGCCTTCGAATTGCTGGTCGCCAAGTACCAGCGTCGATTGGCGCGACTAATATCACGATTCGTTCGCGATTCGGTTGAGGTAGAGGACGTAACTCAGGAAGCATTTATAAAGGCTTATCGCGCTTTGCCGACATTTCGCGGAGAAAGTGCGTTTTACACTTGGCTGTATCGCATTGGCATTAATACCGCGAAAAACCATCTGCAGGCACTCAAGAGGCGGACTCCTACCACCACAATATTTGATGCTGAAGAGTCTGAAAACTTCGAGGAAGCAGGGTTGTTACATGAAAATAATACGCCTGAAAATGAATTAATGAGTAAACAAGTGATCAACGTAGTGAACTCATCATTGCAGGCGTTGCCTGATGATCTACGTACCGCGCTTACTTTGCGTGAAATCGAAGAGTTGAGCTATGAGGAAATCGCAGCCGTGATGAATTGCCCGGTCGGTACTGTCCGTTCTCGTATATTTCGAGCGCGTGAAGCGATTGCAACAAATTTACGTCCATTACTTGGAACTAGTAAAGATAAGAGGTGGTAGATATGAAGCAGGAAATTTCAGCATTGATGGATGGTGAGTTGTTCGAAGATGATGCGGAAGCAGTTCTCGACAAATTAAAGCGAAACCCTGACACACATGAAGAATGGCGAACGTATCATCTGATAGGCGATATACTGCGCCAGCCCGATCATGTTCATGTCAATCTCAGTATTGCCATACGTGAACGTTTGCAAGCCGAACCTACAGTTCTCGCTCCGAGTAGCCGTGCCATCAATAATGGCAGATGGTTCGCCCTTTCTGCTGCTGCATCGATTATGGCATTATCACTAGTAGCATGGCTATCTGTGCAAGTCGGGTCGGAAAGCGCTCCGCAACTTGCCATGCAGCAGCCATCGGCCGTGCATTCAGCTAGCCTACCCTCGAATGGCTTTGAAGATTATGTAATCGCACATCAAGAGTTTTCACCCCGCTTGGATGTGTATGGTATGACCTCCTATGTGCATACAGTTGCACGTCATCAGAAGGTTGAGCAGCCATGAAGGTCAGATTTGCGCTGATAGTGGCTTTGTTTTTTACCGTCTTCCCAGCGTTCGCCAACACTGACAGACAGGTTGACTTGGATTGGCCACAAATTATTGCTTTTGCTACGCACCATACCGATTACAGTGGGACTTTTGTATATCAGCATGACGGTCTTATGGAGACCGCGCGCATTACTCACATTTCCGACCAGAACGGCGAGCACGAGAAGTTTGAAAGTCTGGATGGCCCACGGCGTGAGTTCATCCGCAATAACAATGAAGTATGGTGGTATTTGGGTGACCATAAAGCAGTTCAGATTGAAAGGCAATATAGCGGAAAGAGTTTCCCTGCTCTCTTACCTGAGCAGCTGACCGCGCTTAACGAGAACTATCTGATTCATACCGCTGAGCAGGCTCGCATAGCCGGTTTTGACACTCAGGCCATCGTATTCCAGCCTAAAGATACTTTGCGCTATACCCATAAAATGTGGGCACACAGAGATTCAGGCTTGTTATTGAAAGCTGCTGTGATGGACGAACGTAAACAGATGGTAGAACAATATACTTTTATCCAGTTAAAAATAGGCGGGGACTTTGAACGTACGTCTATTATGCCGATACAGCCTACCGCTTCTTTGGAGCAACAATCTCAATTTTCTAAATTGTCAGAAACCAGCGCACAAGCTTCAACGATAAACTGGAAGGTAGTTGCCGTGCCTCCCGGTTTTAAGAAAATCATGGAGATGCGTCGCCCGCTTCACGGTAAAAAGACAGACGTAATTCATTTTGTATTCTCCGATGGATTGGCTGGAATCTCAGTATTTATCGAAAATTTGGGGAATAACTTCGATAAAAAACTTGGTCTTTCCAGTCGAGGTGCCATACATGTTTACAGTAAAGTAAAGGACGATTACTTGGTAACAGTAGTTGGCGAAGTACCTCCACGTACAGTTATGCAGGTTGCCGATTCAGTTCGTTATAGGAGGCCATGAACATTCTGAAGCATGTAAGTATGCAAGAAACTGCTAGTCTTACTCAATAAAAATTGTCCAATATTATCCGTAATGGGATCATCCTCTTTCGCTGCCGAAACGAACGATGCAAAGGCGCCATCGATGGATAAGGTTGAATATAAAACTTATGCATAAAGTTGTCATTACTAAATACTGAGCAATAATAATTACTGGCCAATGACCTGAATACGTAAGGCTAGTTGGTAACCTACCCTACTCTTTAGAATAATGTAACTTGTAAATGAATGAATTGTATATTTGGCAAGCTGAACTTTGGCAACGCTGGATCGAGTTGCATGCACGTTTTCCACAAGCAATCTTATTGAAAGGGCCACAAGGAATTGGCAAGTTAGATTTTGCCATGAATCTTGCTCGTTCTTTGCTATGCCCAAATTCATATGGTAGCAAGTTGGGGTGCCAAGATTGCTCGTCTTGTCATTGGTTTGAGCAAGGAACTCACCCCGATTTTCGTTTGCTGCTATCGGGCACACAAGCGATCGATATGCAAGAATCCAGTGTGATTCACACTTCATTGACACTGAAGAGGTGGACAAAGAGAATTGCTGAAGAAGTACTTGACGAACAACAGAAGAAAGGAAAGAAACCGAGCAAAGAAATTTCTGTAAATCAAGTGCGTTCGCTAGCTAATCTCATCAATCTATCCACACATCAGGGTGGTCATCGTGTAGTGTTGATTCATCCCGCGGAATCAATGAATGCCAGTGCAGCAAATGCATTGCTAAAAACATTGGAGGAGCCGCCCGAGCGGATGCTGATAATTTTGGTTAGCCATAAACCACAGCAATTACTACCTACGATTGTAAGTCGTTGCTTGGCGCTCGCGGCTCCATTGCCATCATTCGAGGTAAGCTCTACCTGGCTACAAAAGCAAAATAATACTAATCCGATAGCGATGTTGGCACGGACTGGTTTTGCTCCACTATTAGCGGCACGACTAGCTGAGGAAGCTTTAGGGGAAAGGGAGTACAGCCTTTTTTTACAGGAAATCAGACAGCCCACCGAGTTCGATGTATTTGCATTGGCCGAACAATTACAACGCACAGAACCATATTTTGTCATCCATTGGTTGCAGCAATGGTGCTATGATCTAGGCAGTGCAAAGCTCACGGGAAATGTTAGATATCACACTTATCTTTCTGATTTAATAAATAAATTATCAAGCAATATTTCCATATTTGATCTGTTGAGATATCAAAATGATTTAATAATCGCAAAGCGCGAGGCGTTGCATCCTTTGAATCCAAAGTTATTATTTGAATCCTTACTATTGGCTTATCGACGTGTGATGTTGGGGCCGATATTTGACGCTGGGTAACTACCAGTGCGCCGTTATAATTTCTTACTCGAAAATACTTTATGTTTATAGATTCGCATTGCCATATCAATTTCCCGGAATTAACTGAAATATTCGATGAAGTTTTGGAAAACATGCGCCAGAACGAAATTTCTCACGCGCTGTGTGTTTCGGTAAATTTAGAAGATTTTCCGCAAATTCAACTGCTTGCGGATAAATATGAGCACATCTATGCTTCTGTTGGTGTGCACCCAGACCACGAATCAAATACTGAACCAACGCAAGCGCTACTAGTGCAACTGGCACAACACCCCAAAGTCATTGCAATCGGAGAAACCGGTCTCGATTATTTTCGTTTAAAAGGTGATCTGGAGTGGCAGCGTGCACGCTTCCGCACACATATTCGCGCTGCGCGCGAATGCCGTAAACCTCTCATTATTCATACCCGTGAGGCGGCACAGGACACTCTGCGTCTTATGGCTGAAGAAAGTGCTGCCGAAATTGGTGGCGTCATGCACTGCTTTACCGAAAGCCTTGAAGTCGCCCAAGCAGCTATTGAAATGAACTTCTACATTTCTTTCTCCGGTATCGTAACTTTCAAGAATGCGACTTTGCTGAAAGAAGTAGCGCAGCATATTCCACTTGAGCGCATATTGATTGAAACTGACTCACCGTATCTCGCCCCGGTGCCATATCGCGGCAAACTTAACCAGCCCGCCTATGTTAAGCATGTAGCGGAAGAAATAGCCAAATTGCGTGGCATTTCTCTTTCAGAGGTGGGAAATGCTACTACAAAAAATTTTAATCGTTTATTTTTGAGTTCGCGTATTTAGTCCGCTCTAAACATTCTTAGAGAGCTCAAAATTCTAAAATTAGCTTAATAATTTCTTTCGCATGAGTGAGAAATTTAAATAAATAAGCGTATCTCAGCAGCCTGCTAAAGCCATACTAGATTATGGTCGTGTCGTGAAACATGTTTTATTCAGAATTATATTTCTTATGCTTCACCCTCCACGCATCTGCTCGTCGCTGTGCTTCTTCAATTGCAGATGGAGTCAAGTATGATTCCGCAACCTCTAGGCCATCTTTTGCATTCTCATCACCATCTACGCCAGCAATTTTGAACCATTTATATGCTTCAATAAAATCCTGTTTAACGTTGTTGTCGGGTGTGTGTACTTCTCCTAAATTCAATAGTGCCACTTTGAATTGTGCCGCCACATCTCCCTGTTCTGCAGCTTTACTCAACCAAAACAAAGATTGCTGGTAATCTCGCGGAACGCCTTCGCCATTTGCGTACATAAACCCTAAAGTATATTGTGCTTCCGCATCTCCTTGCTCTGCAGCCGCACGAAACCAAGATGCAGCCTTCTGGTAGTCTTGTGTAACACCTTGGCCTTGCTCATACATAAGGCCTAAATTATTTTGAGCTAGTATGTGCCCTTGTTCCGCGGCTTTGGTCCACCAAGACACAGCTTGTTGGTCATCTTTTGTTATGCCTTGACCACCTTCGCACATAAGTCCTAAATAGAATTGAGCCTCCGTGTGTCCTTGTTCTGCTATTTTCTTAAATAATTCTGCCGCTCTGGTGTAATCCTTGTTTGCAACAAACTTCATTCCGTCCTCAAAGTCTTCGGCTAAGTGTGGATGTGTGAGCGCTACCATATGATACCTATTACAATTAACAGTTGCATAACTCTTCTCTCTATAAATAATGGCTGATAAATATTTTAAAACATAGTTAGGTATGTTTTTAAACTATATTACCCACCCACATGCAGCTGCATGACGCTGCCTCCCCCACTCTTGCTAAATTTGTTTATTAATCTTGCCGAACTTTTACCAAGTCAGCAAATTGCGTCGCTTGGTGTCCGAGCATGTAATGACTAAAGCGCTTTGCCATTATAAAACACAAAGTGTAATAATTAGCCATGTCATCAGCTCAGAAATTTCCCATTCGTAAACAAATTGGAACAAATTAATTTTAATCTTGCTCAATTCTAAACGCTCAGCATTGAAAAATTTGACTATGAAATAAAAGGCAAATAATATTTAAAAACATAAAAATATGTGTAATTATGAGCAATAATGACTTTAAAGAAAGATCGTTTTGCGAATTCACCACCCTTAATGTCTTACGTTCAAACTGTCCGAATTTACCTGCCAAGCTCGATAAGTGCCGTTAACCTTAGAAAGCCATTAGATAGCTAATTAAAAAATACTGGAACGCGGCATTGAATGAATAATACGACTGGAGCAAGCCTTGTTGGAGGTAGTTTAAACATTGCATTATTATTTCTACTTTTCTTAGGATGGTTGAGTGCTGAGCGTGGACGACCGAAACCTAGGGTAATTTAAACATCGCTCGACACCATTCTGGGTTTGCCAATACTGAAGTTAAGCTAGGACTGTAAATTAAAGGAGAAGTTGATTCATCTGCGCACAGTGGTTGCAATGGCGCGCTTTCTGAAAGGATTTCTGGTCTGCTAGGTAATATAGTGCTCGTTTTACGATGAGTACAACAAGGTTTGTTACGCTTGTTGTTGGCGGTTGAAAAGGAATTGAGCGCCGAGAAGATGCTTCATGCTGCGAAATATTTCGCGCATCCATACAGTTTCTGGGAGCGAGGTCTGAACGAGAACAATAATGGTCTAATCCGGCAATACTTCCCCAAGGACATGCAGTTGTCTGACGTTACTCAGGAGCAAGTGAAGCGAGCGACAGAAGGACTCAACCATCGGCCACGCAAAGTGATGGGTTTCAGATCACCGAATGAAATATTATTCCGAGTGGAGATGAACTATACCAACCCATCAATAGCTGTTGCACTTTGAACTTGAATCAGCCGTGTATAAGGTGCAGCTTCTTCTTTAACTGGGCTGAAAGGTGTTTAACCCAAATGGCGAGTAAATAATTGTCCGCACTATCGGTAATTACAGTAGGACTGAGTACTTTATCTCTTGTACTTATTTTAAGTGTTGGACGAAGCCGCTCCGCGGAGGCAACCCAAACTGCGATGCCACGATTTATGCTGCATCTTCGTCCCCTCGTTTTCTGAGGGTTGATTTTGCACACAATCGTGAGGACACGCCAGCATGAACACAACATTTTCATCGCAATC
>JBDSEJ010000471.1:0-4830 GCA_039920105.1 Candidatus Nitrotoga sp.
CGTTGCTATCTGGCTGCCAATTATTTTCGGAATACTGGTAATAGCCACTGGCAATGATCGCAATGCACCAATAGCGCGGGTCATCGCACTTGTTGGTTCTATTCTTGGATTTCTGGTTACTATTCCGCTGTATATCGGTTTTGACAAGATGACCAGCGCCATGCAATTCGTTGAGTTGCATGACTGGGTTACCCATTTCAACATCCACTATCATCTCGGTGTCGACGGCATTTCGGTGCTATTTGTCATACTCAACAGTTTCTTTACTCCGCTGGTTGTGATCGCTGGCTGGAAAGTAATCGAGAAACGTGTAGCCCAATACTTGGCTGCATTCCTCATTATGTCCGGTTTGATCAATGGTGTATTCGCATCGCTCGATGCGGTGCTGTTCTATGTATTCTGGGAAGCCATGTTGATCCCGATGTTCATCATTATTGGGGTTTGGGGCGGCAATAATCGCGTTTATGCTGCGGTCAAATTTTTTCTGTACACCTTTCTGGGTTCGGTGCTGATGCTGATTGCACTACTATATCTTTACATCCAGTCCGGAGGCAGCTTCGCGATTCTTGATTACCACCAGATGTCTATCCCGATGACTGCGCAGATATTGATATTCATTGCCTTCTTTATGGCCTTCTCGGTAAAGGTACCAATGTTCCCGGTACACACCTGGTTGCCTGATGCCCACGTAGAAGCGCCTACCGGTGGCTCCGTGATACTGGCGGCGATCATGCTGAAAGTAGGAGCGTATGGTTTTATTCGTTTCTCCATGCCTATCGTGCCGGATGCCAGCCACTACCTTGCTGGCGTGATGATTGCACTGTCACTGATCGCAGTGGTATATATCGCGTTAGTTGCATTGGCCCAAACTGACATGAAAAAGCTGGTGGCATATTCCTCTATTTCGCATATGGGTTTTGTTACGCTTGGTTTTTTTATTTTTAACGCCTATGGTATGGAGGGCGCGCTGTTGCAGATGATTTCGCACGGGTTTATATCGGGTGCGCTATTTCTATGTATCGGTGTTCTGTATGACCGCATGCATACACGTAATATTGCCGACTATGGCGGCGTGGCCAAAAAAATGCCAATGTTCGCCGCATTCTTTGTTCTGTTTGCCATGGCAAATGTTGGACTGCCCGGCACCAGCGGTTTTGTAGGTGAATTTTTGGTGATCATGGGTTCAGTCAAAGTTAATTTCTGGTACGCTTTTGCTGCCGCTGGCATACTGATTTTCGGTGCAGCCTACACGCTATGGATGGTAAAGAGAGTGATCTTCGGCGCAGTGGACAGCCAGCACGTAGAACAATTAACCGACATTACGTTGCGCGAAAAGCTGATGTTCGTTATTTTGGCACTGACTGTCCTAGGTATGGGCCTGTACCCACAACCATTTACCGAAATCATGCACACATCCGTAAACGACTTGCTGGTACATATTGCCCGCTCCAAGCTATAAGCTATAAGCTATAAGCTATCACCAATCGAGGAATTTATGAGTTACTTTTCCACCCTATCCTCTGCCTACGCAGAAATTTTTCTGTTGGTGATGGCATGTTCAATCCTGATCGTAGATCTGTTTGTTACCCATCCGAATAAAACGCTTACCTACATATTGGTGCAACTGACTCTTCTAAGTTGCGCACTGATTACCGTAGTGACCCATGAACCAGATGTGGTTCACCTTTTTAACAACATGTTCGTGGACGACTTAATGTCCGATGTACTCAAACTATTAAGTTACCTGGCCGTATCCATGGTATTAGTTTATTCGCGTAGCTATTTGATATTGCGTGGACTATTCTCGGGTGAGTTTATGGTACTGACACTGTTTGCCCTGCTCGGCATGATGGTGATGATTTCCGCTACCCACTTTCTTACTTTATATATCGGGTTGGAATTGCTGTCGCTTAGTTTGTACGCGATGGTTGCGCTGCAACGTGATTCAGCTACTGCCACTGAAGCCGCGATGAAATACTTTATTCTAGGCGCGCTTGCATCCGGCTTGCTACTGTATGGGATGTCCATGTTATATGGCGCTACTGGTACGCTTGAAGTTGCAGCGATCTCCGATGCCATCAAGCACGGTGTGGAAAACAAGGCGCTACTGGTGTTCGGTTTGGTATTTGTGGTAGCTGGCCTGGCTTTCAAGCTTGGTGCCGTTCCATTTCACATGTGGGTGCCGGACGTATACCATGGTGCACCAACTGCTGTAACCATGCTGATCGGCTCTGCACCCAAGTTAGCCGTGTTCGCTTTTGTAATGCGTATTTTGGTGGAAGGTTTGCAACCGCTGGTAATGCACTGGTCTGGTATGCTGGCAATACTCGCTGTGCTGTCTATGGCTATTGGAAATATTACCGCTATCGCTCAGACTAACCTTAAGCGTATGCTGGCTTACTCCACTATTGCGCACATGGGATTTTTACTGCTCGGCATATTAAGCGGCGGCATTGATGGTTATAGTTCCGCCATGTTCTACGTAGTAATTTATGTCTTAATGAGCCTCGGCGGTTTCGGAATGATCATGCTGCTATCGCGAGAAGGTTTCGAGGCTGACATGCTCAACGACTTTAAGGGACTTAACCAGCGCAGCCCTTGGCTTGCTTTCATGATGTTAATCTTAATGTTCTCTATGGCAGGGGTACCGCCTACAGCAGGCTTCTACGCCAAACTTTCCGTGTTACAGGCGGTTGTGGGCGCCGGATACACTCCTCTTGCCGTGATTGCGGTGCTGTTCTCGTTAATAGGCGCATTTTATTATCTGCGTATCGTCAAGTTAATGTATTTCGATGCCCCAGAAACCCATGTCCCGATTTCTATTCAACCTGACAACGGCCTGTTAATTTCCATTAACGGACTGGCAATATTGGCCTTGGGAATTATGCCCAGTACATTAATAACGGTTTGCGCCGTTGCGGTGCAGAAGTCACTAATGTTGAATTAACACCTCTCTGAGCGGGAGTTATTATTCGCACTTAATTTTTACGCAATAAATGCCGCGTTACCTTCACTTTTATTAGCTGTGAATTTTTTTCACTACGAGCAACTTAATTGTCGCTTAGCAAAGGCTCCCAACATCTGGCCAATTGATCAACTTACTTTACGTAATTTGGCATTTTCACCCTAACAGAAATGGAATAAATAAATATGTAGTTAACTAATTTTAGTTGTTTACATATATGCATAGCTTGAGTGGATACGATTCGACCTGGCATTAATTATCAAGATAATTTTTGGCACACAATCACTTTATGTTCGCCAAATAAATATGCGTCAAGCTCAAAGAAAATGATGTTTATGTGATGATGAAATAATTGTACTTTAGTTATATTTCAACTTAATAGGTGAATATTCAGTGAACGGTAATTCAATACCTTTGGTTGCTGCATTATTGCTAACAGTTGCTAATTGCGGAGCTCAGGCGGCTGGCAATAAAAATAAAGCTGCAACGCCTTCCATACAAAAAAAAGAAGCAACACCAAAAGATGAGTTTTTGTTGTTACAGAAAGCGGCTACACAAGGCGATGCTGAGGCGCAATACAATTTAGGGTGGATGTATTCCAAGGGTGAAGGCGTACTACAGGACTCGGCCAAGAGTTTTGAGTGGTTAAATAAAGCCGGTACTCAGGGGCAAGTCGAAGCGCAATTCTTCCTCGGCGTGATGTATGCAAAAGGTGAAGGTATAACCAAGGATTCTGCGAAAGCTATTGAATGGTTCCAGAAAGCGGCTACTCAGGGGCATGCCGAGTCACAATTTTTTCTTGGCGTAATATATGCCTATGGCGAAGGCTTACCCAAAGACTTGGCTAAAGCGATAGAGTGGTATCAGAAAGCGGCTGCTCAAGGGCATACTGAAGCGCAATATAACCTTGGCTGGATGTATTCAAATGGAGAAGGTGTAACCCAGGATGCTGTAAAGTCTTTTGAGTGGTTTCAAAAAGCAGCTGCTCAGCAACATTCAGAAGCGCAATACAATCTGGGCTTGATGTATCGAGATGGTGAAGGCGTACCCAAGGACAGCGCGAAAGCTATTGAGTGGTTTCAAAAAGCAGCTGCTCAACAACATGACGAAGCTCAATACAGTCTAGGATTAATGTACCGAGACGGTGAAGGCGTACCCAAGGACACCGCGAAAGCAATTGAATGGCTTCAAAAAGCGGCGATACAAGGGCATGCCAAGGCTCAATTCTTACTTAAAACACGAGTAAATCCTGAATTTATTTAAATGTTATCACTTACGTTTTTCAATAAATATTGAAAACTTCATCAGAAACTTACAGCCAATGCTGTCGTCAAAAAAATATTATTGTTAACGGAATTCCCATTTCGCGTAAAAATATTATCTTTGCTATTGAATGTTCTAGCCTCAGCTCTCCACACTATATTATTTGCAATGTGATAGTCAAAGTTGGTTGAAAACCCCCATGTTTTAAAACCATTAGGTGTACCGGTTGCAATGATTACCCCATTTTTATCATTATAATATTCCGCTCTTATTGCAACAGCAGTTGTTGGTGTAGGCTTATATTTAAAGATGATCATTGGGTTGAACCACGAATTCATGGCTGAAGAGCCCTTATACTTTTGTTCGGCACCAACATCAAAACCAATCGTGGCGGCAACCTCATTATTCAGTTGGAAAATACCATAAAAATTATGGAAATAACGCATTTTCTTGACACTATCAGGCTTGTCGTTCCCAATAAATGTGCTGCTATTCAAGGTCACTTTTGCCGAAGGCTTATAAGTAACCTGCGTACCAAATGAAGGGGAAGAATTTCCTTCAACGCGTTGAATATGTTGCCAGCCATTCAGAACTAATGCGCT
>JBDSEJ010000472.1:0-2561 GCA_039920105.1 Candidatus Nitrotoga sp.
GCCACGAACTTCGCCTGAAGTAGCTAGTGGTCGTCCGTAGACCCTTGCGAGTTCTGCCAGCCAGTTCACCAGCCCCAAATTAGTTGCCGCAGTTCGGGTTGCAGGATCTTGCCACAGGTTATCCTCCAGGCCGATGCGTACACCTGGAGCGAGGACGCACCCCAAGCCAACCGCCGACTTCTGGAATTTTCCAATACCTGCCAGAGCCCATATGGATTCGGGGGGCAACTGCTGCACCAAAGCGGCAACATCCGAAAAAGCCACTTGCGCCACAGCAATATTACCAAGCAGCAGGTTGAAGTAAAACGGGGGTTTGATAAGTCCTTCAGCTATTAATACCTTGGCGAAATTAATCATGCCAAGATCAAATACCTCCAGCTCTGGTCGGATACCGCATTCCAGCATGCGTTTTGCAAGGAAGCGGATAGTATCGGGAGGGTTTATGCTTGCGCCTTGAACAAAATTAAGGGAGCTAAGCGTCAAGCTTGCCATATCCGGTTTTGCAGCTCCGGTTAAATTGAGTGCTGCGGCTCGTTGCTCCGGTGTTTGTCCATGTCGGCCGCTGGTGCTAATACATAGCACTAAGTCCCGACCCTCTGGTGTGGCGCGCAAGGCAGAAATCAAAGTCTTAAAGCGGCTGGCATCAGCACTGGGCTTGCCCGCTTCATCTCTCACATGCAGATGAACCATCGACGCGCCAGCTCGGGCACACTGAATAACGTCTTCCACAATCGCGGCTTCGCTAACGGGCAGATGGGGATTTTTGCCTTCCGCAGCGATTGCGCCCGTTGGTGCAAGATTAATAATTAGCGGGAATACGGCTGGATTCATAATGTTTAAGCTTTACAAATTTTTCGGTAAAGGATGTCGCCGAGCGGGCACACCCAAGTACAGGCCATCCGGCTCTGTATCTGCCGTGACAAGCGCGCCCGCCGCAATAATACAGCCCGGCGCAACTTTTACACCATCACGGATAGTGCTGTTTAGCCCAAGAAAGCAGCGCTCACCCACCATGGATCCCCCTGCCACTAAGGCATGGGCCGCCATAAAAACATGGTTGCCGATAATGGCATGGTGGGAAACATTACAACCGTTGCGCAAGATGCAGTTATTTCCGATTCGGGCAAATGGCTGTATGTTTGCCGCTTCATAGATCATAGAGTTTTCGCCGACTTGTAAATCAGGCCAGATCAATGCTCGGGACGACACATAAGTGACAAACGAGTAGCCCCGTGCCTTTCCTTCCTCATACTTGGCCGCCCGCAGACCATTACAGTTGGTCCAGCCTAGCGAAATTAATAAGGCGTAATCTTCTGGCGGAAAATATTTTTCCAGCTGATCAAAGGCAACAACAGGCAAGTCATGCAAAGTTGGAGTTCGACACCAAGCAGCATCCACTGTAAAACCCATCACCTCATGGTGACTATCGTGGGTGAGCACATAATATGCCAAGCTGGCAAATTGCTCCGCTCCGAAAATCACAACCTTCTTGTGTACCTTATGCTGGCTTTGCTCTGTACTCAAAAAACCTCCTGCTTTACTGCATAGATTGTTTAACAATGTTACAGATAAATTCGACTTCTTCCTTTTGCAGGCCAAAAAACAATGGCAGACAGAGAACACGCGAAGAAATACCTTCTGAAACCGGACAAGTTTGATTTAACTCCTGTCTTAAAGTAAGGCAGGGTATCAAGCGAAGGATAGAAGTAACGTCGTGGGCCGATGCCGCTATCCAATAGTGCTTGGCGTACCCGTATCATGACATGATAAGAAGTAAAAATTACCGTGTAGAAAGCATAATTGTATTCGAAACCAACTGGAGGTACAGTCCCTTGCAAAGAGCAGCCCTCGATTTCTTTGTCTTACCAGACTGAGTACTCTTTTCGAGAAGCAATGATTTCGCCCACCTTGGGGTAATACACATAGTCCCCTCGCCACATGTAGTTCGGACATCTTTGTGTTGATGCCATGTTGATGCAACAATCGCTGAATGCGTTCTTTACCAACACGAGCTTCGTTGTCTCGTAAGTCTCTCCAAATACGTGGCCAGCCACCATACTCTTCTTTGCTGGTGGCGTGTGCAGCCTTGATGTAAAAGAGTAAAGGGCCATCATTGATACGTTTCTTAGGTTGCGCTGGCTGGCTGGATGCGTTGCGACGTTGATGACTAAAGTAGACGTTTTCACTGACGTTCAGTACTGCGCATTGCACACTGATAGGCCAGTGCATTTGATGACGCTCAATTTAGGCATACATCACACTGATTCGCGCGCGAAGTACACCTTCACTTTTATTAAAATATCGCGCTCTATCTTGACGCGTGCAAGCTCTGTTCTCAAGCGTGTAAGTTCGATTTGTTCTGGGCTTGCCACCTTTGGACCTGCGCCAATCAGTTGCCCTTCATAAGATTGCTTTAACCAGCTCGCCAATATTTGCTTTGGCATGCCAGGTAGCTTTGCCGCCGCTACACAGGATTGGTCTCCTTGAATAAAACTGCACATAACAACACCGCCCAATAACAGCAACATACCCTCATGAGGTTCCGGCACACCATTCACAGC
>JBDSEJ010000473.1:0-2311 GCA_039920105.1 Candidatus Nitrotoga sp.
TGGCGGAAGCTGTGAGATTCGAACTCACGGAACATTGCTGTTCGGCAGTTTTCAAGACTGCTGGTTTAAACCACTCACCCAAGCTTCCAAATTTGATTGTATTACTGAGCATACGATTGCTATTACAGCATAACTAAACAGATTATGTTGAAGCTCGTACCCCAGAGTGGCCGCATGATACCCGAAATCACTTACTAATTTAAAGTCACTTTCAACTATTTCACATAAATTAACACAACCATTGCAACTTTCGCCCTGCTTCGATACTCTTATGTATGTTATTTAAAACACCAACTGGAGGAAATATGACGCAATACCAAACCATTTCGCAACCAGGCACGCTAGGGCAGGTACAAAACAAAGTTCTGCGCAACACCTATATGATGCTGGCGCTTACGATGGTTCCTACCATTATGGGCGCATTTATCGGCCTATCCGCTAACTTCTCGTTCATGGCACAGAGTCCTGTCATGGCTCCACTACTGATGTTCGCCGTAATGATGGGTATGCTGTTCGCTGTCTCTGCATTGCGCAACAGTGTGTGGGGTATCGCAATGCTACTTGGTTTCACTTTTGTTGCGGGTGTTTTCCTTGGGCCAATACTGCAACACGCACTTCATCTGAGCAATGGTGGTCAACTTGTTGGCATGGCTGCTGGTGGAACCGGTCTGATTTTCTTTAGCTTGGCGACTATCGCTACTGTCACAAAAAAAGATTTCAGCTTTATGGGAAAATTCCTGTTCATTGGCTTGATTCTCTTGATAGTGGCTTCACTGGCTAATATCTTTTTTGCCATTCCAGCTTTGTCGCTGACTATCTCAGCTATCGCCGTGCTGCTCTTCTCGGCTTATATTCTTTACGACGTCAGCCGGATAGTAAATGGCGGTGAGACTAACTATGTAATGGCGACTATGTCGCTGTACTTGAGTATTTATAATATTTTCGTCAACTTACTAAGCCTGCTGATGGCCTTTAGTGGTGAACGCGACTAAAGTAGGTTGAGTTAAACTCGAGAAGGCGGCGCAAGCCGCCTTTGTTATTGGTGCGCCAGGCAGGGCGAACTTATTGTTCTTACGTTATCTGTGTCAGATAATTTCTAAATTCTGCTAATATCAAACTTTGATAGCGGTAGTATTAGATTTGCAAATAGAAAATGAAAATATATATATAAAGTGCTGTCCAGCCTTTATCTGGATTACTACACGGCTAACCGCAGGGTTGCTGTTGGGAAGCACACTATTGATATTAGGTTGTACTAATGTAGGACCTGATTTTAAGCAACCTGCCTCTCCCTCTGTATCAAACTACACCACACAAAAAGTACCATTGCAAACTGCAACAGCACTAAGTCGTTTTGGCGAAGCGCAGCATTTCGTTGTTGGAAAAAATGTACCGGTGAACTGGTGGCACAATTTTGGCTCGACCAAACTTGATGCTCTAATAGACCAAGCATTAAGCGCTAGTCCAACGTTAGAGGCAGCTCAAGCTACTCTGATTCAAGTACAACAAACCTATGCTGCGCAAATGGGTTCCACGCAATATCCTCAAGTGGCGGCCAAGCTGGCAGCACAGCGTCAAAAGTTCAATCCTGCAATTTTTGGCCAGCCAGGCGGCAGCAAAATATTTGATTTGTATAACGCCGGAGCAACGGTTAGCTATAACCTCGATCTATTTGGAGGTAATCGTCGCGCTCTGGAAGCTTTTGCCGCACAGGCAAATTATCAGTTTTACCAGCTTGAAGGTGCGCGACTAACGCTTGCCGCCAATATTGTTACTGCTGCAATGTCACAGGCGCAATTCGCCGCACAAATTAATGCGACTGTGGCCATCTTGGCAGCGCAGAAAAAACAGCTAAATATTGCGAGGCAACGCTTCAAACTGGGAGCAGTGCCCCGTACTGATGAATATACTTTGCTGACCCAAGTTGAGCAAACCCGTGCCAGTATTCCGCTGCTGCGGAACAATCTTGAGCAAACAAATAATTTGCTTGCTGTTTTAGTGGGCCAATTACCCGGTGCGGCGAAAATACCAAAATTTTCTTTAGCGGATTTTAATCTGCCGACTGATCTTCCGCTTGTCATACCCTCAGAGCTGGTGCGTCAACGACCTGATATTCAGGCGTCTGAAGCTTTGTTGCGTGTTGCAAATGCGCAATACGGGGTGGCTGTGGCCACGGGCTATCCACAAATTAACTTGTCTTCTACTCTGAACTCGCAGGCTCTTGCTGCATCCAGCTTATTCGGGGCCGGATCATTGATTTGGAGTGTGGTAGGCCAAGTGGCGCAGCCATTGTTCAATGCTGGCCTCAAAG
>JBDSEJ010000474.1:0-1511 GCA_039920105.1 Candidatus Nitrotoga sp.
GCAGCCGCAAGATCGGGAAACAAGCGGATATAGTGGCAGTAAAACGATTGCTGGATGAACGTATGAATAGCGAATAGAGACTTGCATAGCTTGCGATGAATGTTTGCATGCTTGACTGCATGCAAACATTCATTAGAACTCTACGCAGCCGTTTACTTATAGCAGGAATCTTGAGCAAACCTACTTATATGTAAATGTATTGTACTTCCACCCAGAATTGACCCTCAATTTAACAACGGCTCCCCGCCTTTCGGAAACAGCACCCATAGCCGCCCCTGTTGTTTCATCTTACCCGCCCGCGCCCCCGCAGATCCTCCAAAGCCCCAGAAAAAATCTGCGCGCACCGCACCCTTGATGGCACCGCCCGTATCTTGTGCCAGCATCAAGCGGTTGAGAGGTGCACTATCATTGGGATAAGTCGTTGAAAGAAAAACTGGCGCACCCAGAGGGATAGTGCGCGGATCTACCGCAATACTGTATTCATTAGTCAGTGGCACGCCCAGCGCACCCAACGGTGCGGACAGACCATCCGGCAACTCACGTAAAAATACGTAGCTGGAATTCTGTTCCAGCAATGTCACAGCTTTACCCGGATTTTTATCGGCCCATTCCTTAATGCCCTGCATAGAGGCTTCTTCGAGCTTCAATTCGCCTGTTTCAACCAGCTTCTTGCCGATGGACGTATAAGGATGACCATTTTGGTCAGCGTATCCGACTTTCACCTGCTTGCCATCCGGCAATTCAATGCGTCCAGAACCCTGTATTTGTAGAAAAAACAATTCAATTGCATTCTCCACCCAGAACAATTCGTTCCCCGTGAACGCCTCGGCACCGGCATCTATTTCTGCACGGTTGTAATAGGGCACAATGCGTTTACCCTGCAAGCGGCCGCGCAATCGCATGTCTTTGAGTTGCGGATAGACACCGCCCAGATCGATCGTGAGCAGATCATTCGGCGCAGCATACAGAGGATATTGAAAATGCGGCGTCTTGAAACGGCTGCCCTTCAGCAAAGGTTCGTAATATCCGGTAATCATTCCCTGCTCGCTACCGTCCGGATTAAACACTTGATACGGAGTAAACCATTCTTCATAAAATTCACGCAGCGCAACATTGTCATAAATGTCCAGTTTTTCTGCCAGAGCACACACCTCCTGCCAGTGTGGCTTTTTTTTCAGCACACGACAGCTTTGCAGGAATGCTGTTTGAGAGGGTGCAAGATCGAGCGTTTGCCAATCCGGCAGCATTTCCCACTTACTCACAGCAAACAACGGGATAGGCAACATTGCTGCCGCTGGTGGCATCACTTTGGGGGGCGGGGGCGCCACCACTGGTTGAGGGCTTGGCACAACGGGTGGTTTGGACAACGTGGAACAAGCGATAAGAAATATGCATAACGCCAAAGCCAACCATTTTTTATTTATTTCAATATTATGTTTCTTCATTTGAGCTTCTTGCAAAACTATTTCCGAATTGAAGAGCAATAACATTTGATGCATGAATTTCAGCAC
>JBDSEJ010000475.1:0-5866 GCA_039920105.1 Candidatus Nitrotoga sp.
CTTGTGACTCGGGCGAACTGGCAACATTATTTACTGCGCTAAAAAGCTCCTGCAATGCAGGCGACAGACCGGCATCAGAATCGGCCAGCATATTGTCGATTTGTACGATCTGCTGGTAATAGGTTTCCAATTGGCTAGCCTGCGCCTGTCCTTGCAAAACTTGAGTATTCAGAAATTCGTTGTATATTCGTTTGACTGTGCTGACTTCTACGCCCTGGCCAATAAAGCCTGCGCCAGTTGACTGGGGCAGACGTGTGCCCTGCACGATCTCCTGCCGATTGAAACCGGGCGTATTTGCATTGGCAATATTGTGCTCAGTTGTCAACAGCCCAATTTGGGCTGCATTCAATGCGCTGACACCACTATTAAATATACCGATTCCCATAAATTCCTTTTCACACTATGTGTGTTTAAACTTATCGTATGTATTCAGCTCATAACAAAAGGTTATCAATAATCACTGTTTTCCCCTAGTTTTGCGACAGTAGGTGAACTATTGAACATGCACGACAATGATCCCGCCTTTGATGATAATACGCGCTATGCAAGATCCCTTTCACTCCAAACTCGTCCGTTAGAAAGAAAAATAATCTCTGTATAAGTTTCAAGATAACCTGAACAGTGCATAACGTTTTATAAATTATCGGCGCAACCGATAATTTCTTGAATTTAGCAAACCATTAAATTGGTTACCTGTGAAATAAAGTAAGTCGTCAACGTCAAACCTCCCTCAGGAGCATTAAATCCGTTCGTCCTGAACTTGCCTAAGGATAGATGGATTTTCTGTCTTATTATTTCTTATTGCTCAACTTGCAATTATCGAAGGGTTTGTCACCACGGATCACATAGGACCCCCGTTAACTTATCGTATTAATCCGATTCATGACTTTTACCAATTTGTCTGCATAACCAGGATCAGTCGCATAACCCGCTCGTTGCAAGGCATGGGCTATCTCAGGGCTCTTTTGCCCTGGCTGCAACACTTGAGCATAGCGTGGGTTGTCTCGTAACAAATGGGCATAGTCGCTGAACGCTTCGGAATAAGATGAGTACGCGCGGAATTTTGCTACTTGCTTGCTTGGTATTCCATTTTGGTACTCGGTAGTTACCACTTCCGCTACCTTTCCATTCCAGTTACCGCCAGCCTTGATCCCAAACAGGTTGAAACTGGTGCTGCCATCAGATAGACGTATCTCCCGCTGGCCCCAGCCACTTTCCAGCGCGGCCTGTCCCATTACCAGATGTGTCGGCACACCGGTTTCCTTGCTTGCTTGCACGGCGTGAGGTGTCATGCGACGCACAAACTCTTGCTGAAGCGGGCCGGGTTGAGATGCACTATTTTTTATACTATTCACAACACTGTCAGCATATGACGCTGACACACCAACAAAATGTGCTGGTGTAGCCAATATGGATTCTGCCCGTGACTGAGCAACATCCGATCTGACTGGCTGACTTAATTGCTTGACCATGATGTCAGCTAAACCCACTCCTCTGCTGGACATGCTCTGAACCAATTGCTGATCCAGCATTCCAGTAAACATTTTAGTCTGTTCGCTATCCAACATGCCTTCTTGCGGAGTAGCCTCACGCATGGATTTCAACATCATATTCATGAATACTGTTTCGAACTGTTGCGCAACCAGTTTTAATGCTTGATCGGGCGACTGCTTGGCCTGCATACGCAACTTGTCCAAACTTTGAGCACTCACCGCCAAGCTGGCAGAATTATCGATGGGGTTGATCATGATCGGTATCTCAATGAATTTAAATATATCTAAACCAAACAGACAGCTGATGCAACATATGGTGTACTGCGTTACGACATAAGTACATTCTGCATGTTAGCGTGATATCGCAACATATTTCACTATGCCGCATTGAGAAAAAAGTTAAGCAATAATTTCATTTGCATACAGTATGATGTTGATGAGTGTATAGAGGTGCTCTTTAAATGATCTCAAGTTCAGCTCGCAACGCCCCGGCAGACTTCATCGCCTGCAAGATAGCCAGTAGATCCTGTGGAGTTGCACCTATCGAATTCAGCGCCTTCACCACCTCCCCCAAAGACACACCTTTATCCAGCATGACCAACCCACCTTTGTCGGACACAATGTCGATTGTGGAGTTAACGATCGGCACGGTTTTACCATCGGAAAATGGGTTAGGTTGACTCACCGTATTATTTGAACTAATCACCACTGTCAGATTGCCGTGTGAGATCGCGCAATTATCCAACTTAACCATATGATTCATAACGACCGAACCGGTACGTGCATTGACAATTACGCGTGCGCCACCCTGCCCAGGATCAACCTGTAAATTTTCAACCTGCGAAACAAAAGCTACTCGCGCGCTACCTGTAGGTGCGCGCACCTGAATAGTGCGTCCATCTAATGCAACAGCAATTTCCGTAGTCGGTGAGAGCGTGGAATTAATTGTAGCGGCAAGGCGAGTTGCAGTAGTGAAATCCATAGCATTTAATTCCAGATGGATAAAATCGCCTTGACCTAATGCTGATGGCACAGATCGTTCCACTGTTGCCCCACCAGGGATACGCCCGACACTCAGGTGATTGATCTGCACCTTGGAATTGCCGGATGCAGCCCCCACACCACCAACCAGCAAATTACCCTGCGAAATTGCATACACCTGACCGTCTGCACCTTTAAGTGGCGTCATTAAAAGTGTTCCCCCGCGCAGACTTTTTGCATTACCCATCGAAGAAACTGTGACGTCTATGGCCTGTCCGGGGCGCGCGAATGGAGGGAGCGTTGCCGTTACCATAACTGCCGCCACGTTTTTCAATTGCAGAGTGATATTGGGCGGCAGACTCACTCCCATTTGTGTCAACATACTAATTACGCTTTGAACGGTGAATGGAGTTTGAGTGGTCAAATCACCGCTGTTATCCAGACCAGCAACCAAGCCATAGCCAAGCAACTGATTTTCTCTCACCCCCTGAATGCCAGCCAGATCCTTGATGCGCTCAGCGTATGCAGTAGCAGGAACAGCAACCAGCAGCGTCAGTAATATTATTTTTGAAACTTGCATAATAAGTTGGAACATGGCCATTGCATCAATCTCTCTTAGAACGGTAATACAGATTGGAAGACACGTCCCAGCATGCTCATAATTACAGACATATCAATACGATTTGCGCCCTTGTATTCAATATGCGCTTCTGCCACTTGGGTAGATTGCACAGTATTGCTACCAGTGATGGTATACGGATTAACTACACCAGAAAATCGGATGAACTCATTAGCTTGATTAATCGCGACCTGTTTCTCACCGCTGACCAATAAATTTCCATTTGATAATACTTCAACCACAGTCACTGTGACAGTGCCAATAAAGGTATTGTCACCCGTATTACTACTCTTGTTAGCCAAGCTACCACTTGAGTTTCCAGCAACGCCTATGCCATTCATCTTTAAAGCATCCCCCGGAATTTGCGTGATGATCGGCGTTTGCACAGCAATACTTCCTTTGTGTTCCGCGCCGCTACTGGATTTCCCGGCAGCCAAGGTCGTTTCAGAAATGATAATAGTGAGAATGTCACCTACGTTACGCGCGCGTTTGCCTTCATACAAGGGGCGCTCGTACTGCCCGGTCTGAAAGATGGAGCCGTTATTGCCCCCTGCTTTATTTTCGTACGGACGTGCCGTCATCGGCTGATGGATGTTGGTCGAAGGGGTATGCTTACAACCCACGAGAACCAATATCACTCCACATATCATCCAGCTAGCCATGTTCAACATTGCGCACCTCACCCACTTACATCTGCGTTAATTTTTGTAACATCTGATCAGAAACCGTTATTGCCTTGGAATTGATTTCATAAGCACGCTGTGTCTGTATCATGTTTACCAGCTCCTCAACTACGTTCACATTTGAGGTTTCCACGTAGCCCTGATTCAGCAGTCCGGCGCCATTTGTGCCCGGCACACCTAAGTTGGGAGTTCCGGACGATGCAGTTTCCACATACAAGTTTTCGCCTTGGCTTTGCAGTCCAACTGGATTAATGAAGATAGCTAATTGCATGCTGCCAATCTGCACTGGTGCCGCCACCCCGGCCTGCGTCACCGATACCGTTCCATCCCGTCCTATAGTAACGCTGCTGGTATTGACGGGGATAGTCAATGCCGGCTGCACTACATAGCCGCTAGAGGTCACCAGCTGTCCCTGGAAGTCAGTCTGAAATGATCCACTACGTGTATATGCCGTTGTACCATCGGGCATTAACACCTGAAAAAAACCCGCACCCTGTATTGCAACGTCGAACTGGTTGCTGGTTTGCTGCAAGTTGCCCTGTGTTTGAATACGTTCGGATGCAGTCGGACGAACGCCGGTGCCAATTTGCAAACCGGATGGAATTTGGGTCTGTTGCGAAGATTGCGCACCAGGCTGACGTATGGTCTGGTATAGCAAATCCTCGAACACCGCACGCGATCGTTTAAAACCTGTGGTGCTAACGTTCGCCAGATTGTTAGCGATTACGTCCATCTGAGTTTGCTGCGCTTCCAGTCCCGTTTTAGAAATCCATAAGGAACGAATCATGGTCACTATCCTTTCAAAATTTATAAGAGCGCGATTAGTTGCGCCAAAATCAAGCGTTCATGTTGAGTAATTGGCTCGCCTGCCTGGCGTTGCTGTCAGCGCTCTGCAGCATCTTCATCTGCATATCGAACTGCCGTGCCAGCGAAATCATCTTTACCATTGCTTCTACAGTATTCACATTGCTACTTTCCAGATGACCGGGAGCCACTGTCACCTCTATATCAGCCACGGCAGGCTTACCATCCTTGGTACGAAACAAGCCGTCGTCACCGCGTACCATCTGCGCTTCTGCCGGGTTCACTAACTTGATCCGCCCAACTATCACAACCTGATTAGGAGGCATTCCGGTCGGTACGGTGGAGATGGTGCCATCCTTCGCTATGGTCACTTCGGTGTTGGGCGGAATCGTAATCAAGCCCGTATCACCTGCCACATTCAAGCCGGTACGGGTCTGCAGAATACCTGTGGGAGTAACATGAAAACTGCCATTACGGGTATAGGCCTCACTGCCGTTTTCCAGTTGCACGGCAATCCAGCCTCTACCCTGTACCGCCATATCCAGACTGCGCCCGGTTGGCTGCATGACCCCTGGTGAAAAATCGGCACCAGCCGTGGAATCCACCACGAAAGCACGCGTCGGCAAACCTTCACCAACCAGCGGCACCGCGCGGAATGCATTAATGGCAGCACGATAACCAGGCGTGTTAACGTTGGATAAATTTTGCCCCACCGTCGCTTGCTGTTGCATCGTGTGCGATGCCCCGCTCATGGCAGTATAAATAAGTCTATCCATCTTTTTTCCTCAGTTAACCAGCCGTCAGCTAACTATTTAGCGCAGATTAGTAATGGTTTGCATCATTGCATCCTCGGTCTTGATGGTTTGCGCATTAGCCTGATATACACGCTGCGCCATAATCATATTCACCAACTCGGCGGTCAAATCCACGTTAGAGTCTTCCACTGCGCTTGACTGCACCACACCCAAACTTGAAGTGCCAGGGGTACCTATCAATGCTGGGCCAGAACTAGCAGAAGCAATCCATTCATTGTTGCCCACAGGCTGCAGGCCCTGCGGATTGGCAAAGTTAGCGAGCAAAACTTGTCCCAATGCCTTGGATTGCCCGTTGGTATAACGGCCCACAATCGTACCGTCCGCACTTGTGTTAAAACCACTCAACTGCCCGGATGTATAGCCATTTTGAGTCAGTTGATTCACTGCAAATGCCGCACCGAATTGCGTAGAAGAAAGAAAATTGAACGTCAAAGGCTGAGGGGTAGTCGAACCTGTTGCATAAACAATACC
>JBDSEJ010000476.1:0-3017 GCA_039920105.1 Candidatus Nitrotoga sp.
CTCACTTGATATTAAAAGTAAAATAAAAGCAGAATGGTCTGTCGTGCAAACCGGCATTGCGTCCAGTTTTATTGATGCGCCGCCGGGTGGAAAATCCGGCGATCAACGCATCCATGTGATGTCTCTCCCTTACAACTTTACGTTTTAAGGGAGACAGCCATGATGAAATTCAAACTCAAGCTGATCTCTGCACTACTGGCGCTTGTGGTATGTGAGGCGCATGCGGATAACGTGGTTGTTATCGGCCATGCGGGTCTAAGTAAGTTGAACGCAAATACCGTACAAAGAATATTTACCGGCAAGGTCATCGAAATTGATGGTATACACGTCACAGCGGTGAATCATAAGGCAGGCGCATTGCGTGATCGTTTCTTGCAGCACTATCTGAATCAGAAAGATGACAAATACACAGCTTATTGGACGGTGCGCCGCTTCATCGGCAAGGGTATTCCGCCAAAAGAGCTATCCAGTGCCGCCGAAGTTATTAACTTTGCCCAAACCACACCCGGTGCCATCGGTTATATCGATGAAGACGAATTTAAACCGGACTTAAACGTGGTATGCCGTTAAGGAAACGTCAATTTTTTCAGTGTCGCCCGGCAAGTTTTGCCTAGCCAGTTTATTCAGCGAGGTAGCACCTATTCAATATCCACGACAACTACATGGCCAGGTAAATCATGAAATCATTTAGGTTTTAAGCTCGTTTCAACCGACGGCTGTGTAGTTTCACCATCCGGGGATGTTACCGTCAGTGCAAAAGAAGGGGCTTTGACCTTCTTTTAGTGTGGCGTTTTGGTGTCGGTACAAGCCACAAATGCTCAGGATAATCGTTTCTTTTTAGACTATTATCGGCCCCTCACGACATTGAATTGACGCCACACTTCAAAACCATACTATCCTTATAGTTTCCGCTCTCCACAAGGTTCAACCAACATGGCTTATCTGCCGCCATTATGGAGCGCGGGTTACACAAGTTTGGTCGAGGCGGCAGATAAACGTTATTCGTCAGCCATTTATTTTAAGAGTACGTATGCGCTATCAGGGCAAAATTACAAACTGGAACGACGATCAAGGGTTTGGCTTCGTTACTCCGAATGGCGGCGGTGAAAAAGCATTTGTGCATATCAAAGCTTTTTCTGCTCGCTCACGCAGACCCATGGAAGGCGATCTCATTACCTATGAACTGGCAACCGATTTGAAACGTCGTTACCAAGTCGAGAGAGTTCGGTTTTCTGATGAGCAAATAATCTCAACCGCGTCAAATAAAAAACGGTCGTTTAGTACCATCTTCGCCATTTTGTTTTGTTCATTACTGGCTTTGGCAGTAATTATGAGCAAGCTTCCGATCGCCATTCTTATAGCTTATTTAACAGCAAGTATTCTTACTTTCCTTGCATATGCTATTGATAAATCAGCCGCACAAAATAGTCGGAGGAGAACTCGAGAAAGCACATTGCATTTTTTTGGGATGATTGGTGGCTGGCCTGGAGCTTTGCTCGCACAGAAAACGTTACGTCATAAGTCGAAGAAAAATAGTTTCCAAATGCTATTTTGGGCTACGGTTATTATCAATTGCTTTACACTCGGTTGGCTTCTCACAAAAAACGGCTCAGCTTTGTTAAGATTTTTTTTTAATTTCTAAGGAGCCACAATCTGGACCATTTTTTGAACAAAGCCGGTGGGTGTGTAAAAAGATGGCTAGGATCAGGTCTGGCAATGTAGTTCATGCACGCGGGGTAAGTTATTAAATAAGCTGTACAGGAGAACAAATCCAATTTTAGTGTGGTCTATTTTCCACTATTGCGTAGTACGCTTGGTGATATGTCACTTCGCATCGTCACCTGGGAGCACCTTGGGGTTTCTCATTACAACTTCGGAGCGCTTGCTGCCTGATCAAGGTCTTCAGCCACTACCACCCGGTTGCGTCCCGTTTGCTTCGCCTCGTACAAAGCTACGTCAGCACGCTCCAGTATAGCTTCCCTGGTTTCGCCAGGCCTCAACATCGCCACCCCGATACTGATGGTCAACTCGATGAGGTGCTCCTTTGCATGGAATGGGGATTCCGCGACATCCTGACGAATCCTTTCGGCGATAACCCTGGCCAACGCCATATCAGCATTCGTCAGAATGACGGTGAATTCCTCTCCCCCGAAACGCCCCACCATATCGAAATCTCGTACTGCCGAATTAATGCGCTCCGCAGTAAGCCTGAGCACGATGTCACCGACCAAGTGGCCATGGGTATCGTTAACCCTCTTGAAAAAATCCAGGTCAATCATCATGGCGCACAGCGTCTTTCCTGTTTGCGTTGAGCTATTAACATGCTTTTCAAGGGCTTCCATCACATGACTAAAGCTCATCACACCCGTGAGTTGATCAGTTGCTACTTTTTGCAACAGCTTGGCTGATTCAACCCGTAATTCTTCTATCTCTTTATGCTGATCCTCACATTCATGCAGATGGTAACCCGCTATTGTCAAGTGCAGGTCCAAAGCGGTGAACTTGAGGATGCAAGGCATTAGTATCCACACAGTCTTGGGGGCGTTCAAAAAACAGGCAATTAGGCGCTCGACTAAAACTTGTTGCGTGATTTGGTGCTGCAAGTGAAGAACGCTCATCGAGATTCCGTCATGAGCATAAGCAGCTGAAAGAGCCAAGCGTTCCGCAAAATATGCAGGCGTATTCAATCCTTGGCCGAAGCGCCGCAACTGGTCGGCCCAAATTTGTTTGAAGACCGACACATCTAATTTTGGTTCGATCTGGGAAAATTCCCTAAAACGTGCCAATACGCCAAAGCAGGCATTTACGAGCTCCTCGGGGTTGCCTCCGATCACTTCCGTGCGAATTTGCTCTGCGAGATCACCATGCTCGGGATGGATGTCAAACGCCAAAATGGTTTCTCGGATCCGCGTATCGTCAAATCCGTATGTAAGGCAGATGGATGTGGGTTCAGCGTTCATTCTGGGAGTAACCTTATTTTTAGGGTTTGCATGATCCAGCACTTTCCATGGCATGCT
>JBDSEJ010000477.1:0-2850 GCA_039920105.1 Candidatus Nitrotoga sp.
GGATAACGATCTGCGCGCTACCATACATCAGGTGATCCGTCTTACTCCCAATATTGTCGAAGTGATCGTCAAGGCTCCCGCCGCGGCACGCAGCTTTCAACCGGGACAATTTTATCGTCTGCAGAATTACGAAACTAATGCCGCACAAATCGATGGTACGCGTATGGTCATGGAAGGTTTAGCCTTGACCGGGGCTTGGGTTGATGCTGAGCAAGGCTTGCTCTCTACCATTGTGCTGGAAATGGGTGGTTCGTCTCAGTTATGTACGACGCTGAAGCCTGGTGAACCGGTAGTACTTATGGGGCCAACTTGTACGCCCACTGAAATTGTTCCTGGGGAAGTAGTGTTGCTGGCTGGTGGAGGCTTGGGCAACGCTGTTCTATTTTCCATCGGCAAGGCATTCCGTAGCGCGGGCTCTAAAGTCCTTTACTTTGCCGGCTACAAAAAAATGATAGACCAATACAAGGTGGAAGACATCGAAATGGCCGCTGATGTGGTAATTTGGTGCAGCGATGAAGCGCCCGGGTTTATACCAAATCGCCCCCAAGACCGAACTTATGTTGGTAACATCGTGCAGGCCATCAAAGCCTATGCCAGCGGCGAATTGGGGCAGCCAGAAATCGCGGTGAATCAGGTCGACCGCATCATTGCGATTGGTTCAGACAGGATGATGGCCGCCGTTGCGGCGGCCCGACATGGCGAGCTGAAACCCTATATGAAACCGGATCACCATGCCTTTGGCTCCATCAACTCACCAATGCAATGCATGATGAAAGAGATTTGTGGCCAGTGCATTCAGGAGCACTTTGATATTACAACCGGGGAAAAGACCTATGTATTCTCCTGTTTTAACCAAGACCAGAAACTGGACTGCGTAAATTTCCCTGGTTTGAATGCACGGCTCAAGCAAAATACCGTGCAGGAAAAGCTTACCGCGCAATGGATAGCGCACTGCCTCGAACGAGATGACATGTTGACGGGTACATCTTGATGATAAAATTGCTCAATTATGGGTTCAAGGCACAACATCATTAAGAAAATTATCGCCCCAAATAATTCAATTTGGAAGAGAGACTGCTGTCAGTCAAGGCTTATTTTCCAGTGGAAACGGGAATTGTGTTTAGGTGACTTGAATAGTTACTTCTGCCCGGTAGACCCGGACATTTTTAAAAGAGGAGATGTTTCATGCGTATAAGTATTCCTACGGAAACGCGCGCAGGTGAAACACGTGTCGCAGCAACGCCCGAAACGGTGAAAAAGATGGTAGCCGCCGGCCATGTAGTCATGGTGCAGCAGGGTGCCGGAGCAGGAGCGAGTATTCCTGATGCTGACTATCAGGCGGCAGGTGCCGCCTTGGCCAGCGCTGCGGAAGTTTATACTCAGGCGGAGATCATGCTTAAAGTGAAAGCCCCTACTGGGGACGAGCTAGCACAACTGGCCACAAAAACAGTGTTGATCGGCTTACTTTCGCCATTTCAGACGGACTTGGTTACAGCCTATGCTAAGCAAGGCATTACCGCTTTTGCCATGGAAAAACTGCCGCGCACATCGCGCGCGCAAGCAATGGATGTTCTGTCCTCACAAGCAAATATTGCCGGCTATAAGTCAGTTTTGGTGGCGGCTAATTTGTATAAACGGTTTATGCCTATGTTGATGACGGCTGCAGGGACTGTTAAGGCTGCACGCGTGGTGGTGTTGGGCGTGGGTGTTGCTGGTTTGCAGGCTATCGCCACTGCCAAGCGTATGGGGGCAGTGATTGAGGCCTCCGATGTGCGTCCTGCAGTGAAAGAGCAAGTGGAGTCTCTGGGTGCCAAGTTCATTGATGTGCTTTATGAAACTGATGAAGAACGGGAGATCGCCAAAGGCGTTGGCGGCTATGCCCGCTCGATGCCGGCCAGCTGGATGGAACGTCAAAAAGCTGAGGTTGCTAAACGTGTGGCACAAGCCGATATTGTCATTACCACCGCATTGATTCCGGGTAGAACCGCACCCGTGCTAGTGACTGAAGATATGGTCAAATCCATGAAACCGGGGTCCGTAATTGTGGACATGGCTGTTGAGGCAGGCGGGAACTGCCCATTGTCCGAGTTAGGGAAGACGGTGGTCAAACATGGCATCACACTGGTAGGTGAAGACAACTTGCCCGCGTTGGTTGCCACAGATGCCAGCGCTTTGTATGCACGCAATCTGCTCAATTTCCTCAATTTATTGTGTGACCCCAAGGACGGCGGAAAGATGAACATCAATCGTGCTGATGACATTATCGCAGGATCGTTGCTGTGTATTAATGGAGAAGTGGTTATTAAATAAATGTACTAACCCTCCCCCCTCAGTAAAGTGAGCTGGGAAAAGTTAAAGCCTGCCAATCTCAACAAAGGAGTTTTGAAATGAGTAGTGCAATTGATCCGGTAATTATCAATCTGACCGTATTCGTACTGGCCGTGGTAGTAGGCTATCACGTGGTATGGAATGTTACGCCGGCACTTCACACGCCACTAATGGCAGTGACCAACGCCATTAGTGGCATTATCATCGTCGGTGCAATGCTGGCGGCAGGTCCCGAGCAACTCGACGCCGGCACGGCAATGGGGTTAGTAGCAGTTATGCTAGCGGCAGTTAACGTATTTGGTGGTTTCCTGGTAACGCAGCGCATGCTGAGCATGTTCAAAAAGAAAAGTAAATAAGCCATAGCGTCAATATCCAGACGACGCGAAGAAAAAGTAATGCTTATTGACATTAGTCACTAGTTTGTGAATTGCTCCCTGCAATTTTTGCAGGGACATTACTACGCTTCACGTGGCTTGAAAGACAGAGCAGTTACAAAAAAATAATCAAGGAAAAATTATGTCG
>JBDSEJ010000478.1:0-8146 GCA_039920105.1 Candidatus Nitrotoga sp.
ACGGCTGGCACGTTTCAACGCTAATATTGAAACGCTAGATAAACGATATTTTCAAGGTTTGCCCAGCCCTGCTGCTGCTGCGGTGATAGCAGGCTTCGTTTGGGTGATGCTGGACAATAATTTTAGCGGTCAAGAGGCACGTTGGTATGCTGTCACCCTGACGGTGTTTGCGGGCTTGAGTATGGTGAGCAACGTGCGTTACTACAGTTTCAAAGATTTCAATATGCGCAAGAGCGTGCCATTTGTCGTAATTATCTTGGTCGCGTTATTTTTTATACTGATTTCCAGCTATCCGCCCGGAGTGCTGTTTCTACTTTTCTTGTGTTATGCACTATCTGGCTATGTACTGTGGCTGTTTGGTTTGCGTAAGAAAACTTCCACCCCCACCATTTAGTGGATCATTTATGAGCGTCTGTGTTGCGAGAGTGGTTCACATTACTTGTTCAGAGTGAAACTGGAACTCCTAAACTTACGTCCATTGTCTATTCAATTAAAGCTAAAGGGCTCGGTGAATATACAATAACCATTAACTCATTTTATATTGGAAGATGCTGGTAGTTGGGGTTTTAAGGTAAGTTTGGTAGAATGCCGAGGATTTTTGATCTTTAACCAGAGTAGGGAGAGTTACATGTCTAATATCGAACAACGCGTCAAGAAAATCGTTGCTGAACAACTCGGTGTAAACGAGGCTGAAGTAAAGAGTGAGTCCTCTTTTGTTAATGATCTGGGTGCTGATTCATTGGATACGGTTGAGTTGGTGATGGCACTGGAAGAAGAGTTTGAGTGTGAAATTCCAGACGAAGACGCGGAAAAAATAACTACGGTGCAACAGGCAATAGATTATGTTAACGAACACCCTAAGTAATTCATTCATTCGCTTTTTCCCCTAAAATAACGGAGTACGGTTTGGCAAAACGCAGAGTCGTCATTACTGGCTTGGGTATCGTTTCGCCTGTTGGTACAGGAATTACCCAAGCATGGAAAAATATCGTTGATGGTAAATCAGGCATTACCCGCATCACCCGTTTTGATACCAGCCTATTTACATCAAAAATTGCTGGAGAGGTGCAAGGGTTTGATGTGAACGAATTTCTCTCTGTCAAGGATGCTCGGCGTATGGATGCATTTATTCATTACGGCCTGGCTGCTGGTATGGAGGCAATTAAAGATGCGGGGATCGAGGTAACTGAACAAAATGCAGAGCGCATCGGTGTCAATATTGGTTCTGGTATCGGCGGACTGCCAATGATTGAAGATAGTCATAACGACTATCTGTCAGTGGGCCCACGCAAAATTTCACCGTTCTTTATTCCGGGCACAATTATCAACATGATTTCTGGCAACCTGTCCATCATGTTTGGCTTTAAAGGACCTAATTTGTCGATGGTGACAGCTTGTTCCACAGCCACTCATTGCATAGGCGAATCTGCTCGGTTGATCGAATATGGTGATGCCGACATTATGATCGCAGGTGGCTCTGAAGGGTCAATTTGTGCACTTGCATTAGGGGGGTTTTCTTCTGCACGAGCGCTTTCCACTCGCAATGACGATCCTGCTACCGCTAGCCGTCCATGGGACAAAGGGCGCGATGGTTTTGTGCTGGGGGAGGGTGCTGGGGTTTTAGTGCTGGAAGAATATGAACATGCAAAATCCCGAGGTGCAAAGATTTACGCCGAAGTGGCAGGATATGGTATGAGTGCCGATGCATACCACATGACCGCACCGCGCGAGGATGGTGAAGGTGCTGCGCGCTGTATGAGTAATGCTTTGCGCAATGCCGGCCTTAATGTAAACCAGGTTGATTATATTAATGCGCATGGTACTTCCACTCCACTAGGCGACTTGGCTGAAACTATGGCAATGAAGCGTTGTCTGGGCGAGCATGCGAAGATGGTAAAGGTCAGTTCCACCAAATCTATGACAGGGCATTTACTGGGTGCTGCGGGCGGCGTAGAGGCTATATTTTCAGCGCTTAGTCTTTACCATCAGATTGCCCCGCCCACCATAAATATTTTCGAACAAGATGAGGCTTGTGATATGGATTATGTGCCCAATATTGCGCGCAACATGACGATAAATGTCGCCATGTCCAACTCTTTCGGCTTTGGCGGTACCAATTCTACTTTGGTGTTTCGTAAGGTTTAAAACCCTTGTAAGTTTTAAGGAGCTGCATGCTAATCAATGGTGTGCCGAGAGATCAGGTTAGCATTAGTGACCGCGGCTTGCTATACGGGGATGGCGTATTTCGCACACTACGTGTGCTCGGTGGTTGCATACAGTGTTGGCCTCGGCATTATCGAAAATTGCAACAAGACTGCGTTAAATTGCGCATTATTTGTCCAGAAGCAACAGTACTGTTTGAAGAGTTGCAGCGTTTGATTGAACAGAGGCTTGATGGTGTGGCCAAAATAATCATAACACGTGGCGAACAATCGACTCGTGGCTACGCTCCAGCCGAAAATGTGAATTCGACACGCATCCTGAGTCTTGCTCCTCCAAGCGACTATCCCAAAAGAAATTATTCACACGGTGTTAGGCTCCGGTTATGTGATTTACGCTTGTCACATCAACCGAAATTGGCTGGTATTAAGCACCTTAACCGTTTAGAAAATGTTCTAGCTGCTGCGGAGTGGAGTGATCCGGACATATCAGAAGGGTTGTTGCTTGATATTTTTGGAAATGTGATTGAAGGCATACGTAGCAATCTGTTTATGGTTCGGAACGGGGAGTTGTTTACCCCGAGTTTGTTGAGCTGTGGCGTGTCTGGCATACAGCGTGAACGCGTGATAGAGTGGGCAGCTATACATGGCTTGCCATGCTGGGTCAGAGAGTTTGGGCTGGCGGAATTGCTTGCTGCGGACGAAGTGTTTTTGGTAAATAGTGTGATTGGTTTATGGCTGGTGCGTGAGCTGTCAGGCACGGACTGGAGCAATCACCCGATTTCTATGCAAGTGCAGGAATGGTTGAACCATACTCATGATTAAACGTTTGCTGCTCATTTTGTTGCTTCTGGCCGCGCTGCTGGTGAGTGCTGTTGGCTATTGTGTTATTCGACCACTTGCTTTTTCCACACTTCCTTTGGAGTTTTCCATCAGTCAGGGTAGCAGTTTGAAGACTGCTGCGCGAGAGATGGAACAGGCTGGCGCGTTGCCTAACGATTGGATGTTTGTCTGGTTGGCGCGCATTCTGAGCAAATCTGCACAGATACAGGCTGGCAACTATGAGCTGGAAACTACCGTTACGATGTTGGAGTTGTTAACTATAGTAACAGAAGGGCAGGCAGCACAAAGTGAGTTCAGAATAATTGAGGGTTGGACGTTTAAGCAATTCCGTGAAGCATTGAATACCAACCCGTCGATTCGGCACGATAGCGAGAGTCTGTCCGAAGCTGAGATCTTGAAGCGCATCGGTGCAACCGAGGCGTATGCGGAAGGACAATTTTTCCCCGATACCTATTATTTTGTCAAAGGCACAAGCGACCTAGCTTTGCTTAAGCGTGCCTACAATACTATGCAAATGCACCTGCAAAAAAGTTGGCAAGATCGTATGGCTGACCTGCCTCTTAAGTCAGCCTATGAAGCGTTGATTCTGGCCTCTATCGTGGAAAAAGAAACAGGGCAGGCAAGTGATCGCGGAATAATTGCGGCCGTATTTATCAATCGTCTGCGCAAGGGTATGTTGCTGCAAACTGATCCGACCGTAATTTATGGGTTGGGAGAAAATTTCGACGGCAATTTGCGCAAGCGTGATTTGCTGGCTGATACATCGTACAACACCTATATCCGTGCAGGTATGCCACCCACTCCGATTTCACTGCCAGGGCTAGCTTCTATACAGGCGGCTCTTCATCCTGCTTCGACCGATGCTCTTTACTTTGTGGCGCGTGGAAATGGCAGCTCACAATTTTCAAATACCTTAACTGAACACAATAATGCGATAAATCGTTATCAAAAATAATTGCAGAACTATTACGCATGCTTTGTCCCATGTTTCTCTGCATACATAACTTTCTCTATCCCTTTTACTTTTGGGCTAACATGCACTGTGGCAATCGTATACAATTCCGCGCAATTTTATATTGAGCGAAAACTGATTACTTAATGCTGGAAATTTGCAATCTTGCTTGTAGTCGCGGAGATCATCTGCTATTTTCTGATCTCAATTTTTCACTGTCATCCGGCGAGTTGCTGCAGGTGCAGGGCGCCAACGGTTGCGGTAAGACCAGTTTGCTACGTACCTTATGCGGCTTTATGGTGCCTTTATCGGGCGAGATACGTTGGCACGGACAGAACATCCGTGAACTACGTGATAAATTCTATGCTGAGATGATTTATCTCGGCCATTTGAACGCCATCAAGGACGAATTAAATGCTCTGGAGAACTTGCACATTAGTTCAGGGCTGGCTGGTTGCAAGGTGGATGATATACAGGTAATTGCGGCGTTACGTCGTATGGGTTTGCGTGGCCGGGAAACTTTACCCGTCAAAGTACTGTCTCAAGGGCAACGTCGGCGTGTGGCATTAGCACGCTTGTTGCTCAGTGATGCCTCTCTATGGATACTGGATGAACCGCTCACTGCACTGGACGTGGGTGCGGTTGGGTTAATGCAGGAATTGATTGGCGAGCATCTGGCGAATAAAGGCATGGTGATCTACACTACTCATCAGCCACTGGAAGTGGCTGGGGTTGCAACGCGATGGCTTGCACTGTCATGAGCAAGTTATCACTGATTGCTTTGTTAATCTTAGTGATTCGCCGCGATTTGGTGCTGGCCATGCGTCGCCGTGCCGATGTGCTGACTACACTGATTTTTTTTGTCATAGTTGCAAGTTTGTTTCCATTAGGTGTGGGCCCTGAAATGGATATGTTACGCAAAATGGCTCCCGGCGTAGTTTGGGTGGCGGCTTTGTTGGCTTCAATGCTATCACTAGGGCGCATGTTCTCGGCGGATTATCTGGACGGAACTTTGGAACAGATGATGCTGGTACCGCAATCGCTATCGGTACTCGTGTTAGCTAAGATTATGGCGCATTGGATGGCCTCCGGTTTGCCGTTGGTGTTAATGGCTCCGGTGCTGGGCTTGCAGTTTGATATGCCAGCGCAGGCATTATGGGTGTTGATCGCCACACTGCTTCTTGGCACACCGATACTAAGCATGGTCGGTGCTGTTGGCGCTGCTCTGACGTTGGGGCTGCGCGGTGGCGGGGCATTGGTGTCGCTACTGGTATTGCCGTTGTGTATTCCAGTGCTGATTTTTGGAGCAGGCGCAGTGGAAGCCGTTGTAAGTGGAACAAATGTAGGTTCCCACTTATCATTACTTGGTGCATTACTGGTGATGGCATTAACATTCACGCCATTGTTAACGGCACTTGCTCTGCGTATTTCGATGGAATAAAACACATTGTGTATTTTTAATTGAGTAGATATTGGCTATAAACTGGTTTAAATATTCCTCGCCGAGCACATTCTATAAAGTGGCTGGCAAGATGGTGCCGTGGTTCGCCTGGTCGGCCGCCATCCTGTTTATTGCTGGTCTTTATATTGGATTTTTTGTGGCACCGACTGATATCCAGCAAAGTGAAGCGTATAGAATCATGTTTATACATGTGCCTGCATCTATCCTGTCCATGTTTATATACCTAATCATGGCGGGCTATGCCGCGCTAGGGCTAATTTTTAATACGCGATTGTCTTCCATGATGGCTTCTGCTCTGGCACCTACGGGCGCGCTACTTGCCTTTCTCTCACTATGGACAGGAGCATTGTGGGGCAAGCCGATGTGGGGCGCATGGTGGGTATGGGATGCGCGACTGACTTCCGAACTAATATTACTATTCCTTTATCTTGGTTTTATCGCTTTGCATGCCTCGATTGATGATCCTCGTCGTGCCGACCGCGCCAGCGCACTGCTTGCCATAATAGGCTCGGTCAATGTTCCTATAATCTATTTTTCAGTGCAATGGTGGAATACCCTTCACCAAGGAGCTTCGGTCAAATTCAGCGGCACTAGTATGCATGTGGCTATGCAACAGGGTATGTACACTATGATGCTGGCGGTCTGGCTATATGCCATTGCTGTTTCGTTACTACGTGTGCGTAGTATCATCTTAGAGCGTGAAAGCAAAGCCCAGTGGGTATCTGGGCTTGTGGAGGTTAGGCGATGAACTGGGGTGAGTTTTTTGCTATGAACGGCTATGCTTCGTATATATGGGGTTCATATGGAATGGCACTACTGATATTTATTATTGAAATTGTGATGGTGCGACACAGAAGAGCGCTTATCTTGCAGCAATTACACCTGATGCGCAATGCAGAAGATGTTATGACGTAATATTTAAAGGATACAGGTGTATCAGCAGCTATCCTAATTGTTTAATTAGTTCGTGCGATGTCGCGAAACTATTCTAATTGTACATAGATGCTTATCTAATCGAACTCAAGCAAGGATAAATTCATATATCTGAAGGAACAAATCCTTACAAAATAAACTCGAAGCCATTGAAGCTGAGTCGATTCAATAATATTGATATTGGAAAAAAATAACATGAAACCGCGTCAGAGAAAATTTGTATATATAAGTCTTGCTCTTGTTGCCTTGAGTACAGTTATAGGTTTAGTGTTATATGCATTAACAAATAATATAAGCTTGTACTTTACCCCAACCCAGGTTTTTAACAAAGAAGCGCCGCAGGGGCGTGGCTTCCGTGTGGGCGGTTTGGTGGTTATGGATAGTGTTAAGCGTCAGAGCGATGGCTTAACAGTGCATTTCAGCATAACCGATACCGCTAAGAGTATGCCGGTTGTGTACAAAGGTTTCTTACCCGACCTCTTCAAGGAAGGGAAAGGGGTGGTGGTGCATGGCAAGCTTGAGGCCGGGGACGTGTTCCGTGCGGATGAAGTGTTAGCCAAACATGATGAAAATTACATAGCTCCTGAAGCTGCCTATGCTATGGAGCAGGCCGCTAAAGGGCAGTCTGTAGTGAATGCAACGTCATCCGTTAGCGCGCCGACTACAAAGTAATCCAACTATTTCAGCTTGTTTTCAGCTAATATGGGCAAGCTTGAGCGGTTTGAGAAATTTAGATTCCAGCCAATATCAAGATGCAAAAAATTCTGATAGTCAATTTGCACGACAGATACTCGTAATTCAAAGCGTATTCACAATTAGCTGGATTCAAGTTCGAGTGCAACAGCTAATGTTGAGTTGACACTGTTTATCGCACCCTCATCCCGAATATTACTTTATGCGGGGACCTAACCCCCAGTACTTTGCGTAGCCGTTGGTTGAGTCGTTCTGTCGCTCGCTGCACTTGTTTCTCCTTACGCCAGGCAACGCCATGACCTTGGGGTGGGTATGCCGGATTAGTCCATTACTGTTATAGTTAAGACCTCGCTCCCAAGAGTTTAATGTATGCGCGTAATAGATCGAAGCCTGTAGTTCAGCTACGATTCTCACATGCCCCGCAAACCCAAGGCCGTAATTGAATGTAATGATGTGGCATTTGTTCTTTTAGATATCCAGAAAACTCGTTGTCACAGCCGTTACAACAACGGCTTGTTTACTGCGTAAGTGCCCCGCCAATACATAAAGCGACTTCCTTTCAGCCAGAGTGACCAGCCCCCTTTGTTATTCTTGCCGATGAAGGTATCACCCTCCCAATCCTCCATGCGCGACTTTTGGTCAGAAATTTCCGGACGATCATCAATGCTGACACGATTCTTGATCATGCTCTGCTGCTCTCGCTCACTTACATCACGCTTGCGGCGTTGTATCTGGCTTAGCAAATGTTGTAGCAGGTTACCTATACCACGTTTGTCTGCATAGGCATGCCGGTAGATCGCCACCGCTATTTCATCACCCAAGCGGATTTTGCCTCCTTCACTTTTGGCGAGCTCGGCGATGGTGGGATATGTTTCATCCAGCGTCAATCTACTCGTGGGTCGTTTATAAGTAAGAAAAAAAAATTAAATCGACTTAAAGATTTAATACGAATTAGCTTTGCTATTAAACAGATAGTACGGTGACTGTCAAGCTAGTTGTCGCCTCAACGTATGAATTATGCTGCCATTTTTAGCCCCGTATTTCCCTCCTTTTGTTCAGCCGCTATGATTAATTTTTGATCTGGATTCAGGTGAACCACGCTGA
>JBDSEJ010000479.1:0-2535 GCA_039920105.1 Candidatus Nitrotoga sp.
AACCATTTTTCCAAAGCGTGTTTATCGCACGGGCCGCAACGGTACAAATTGGTGTCTAAACTGATTATTGTTGCTGCCAGGCTAGGCTTGGAAGCTGACGTTTTTACTGAGTTAGGCGATAAGACAGTGCAGGAATGGCGTGAATGGTGCAAATTATTCGGCATTCGTTCGACAGATATACCCCTTTTTAATGAGCTTTTGCAAGCTACGCTAACCTCCGAGCTTGAAATGCCTGATGATGGGGTATCTGATATTAACTTGGAGCCCAGCTATGCTTTGCGTGTCCTTTTGGCAGAGGACGATTATGCAACGACGGTGGTGATTAAACATTTGCTGACAAAGGCCGGGCATACGGTTGCTACTGCAAGTGATGGTATAGAAGCATTAAATATGCTCGATCAATTTATGCCTCAACTTATCATTACAGACTGGCACATGCCTAATATGAATGGTATCGAATTTTGCAAGACGCTCAGACAGAACGACCGTTGGCGCAATGTTCATGTGTTCATCATGATGAGCCAGGAAAACTCCGAAAGGATGGAAGAAATATTTGGAGCCGGAGCCTCCGATTACTTACCAAAGCCAATTAATTCAAAAGTGTTGGGTGCGAGGCTGTGTGTCATTCAGCGTATGGTGCAGTTACAGGAAGAACTGAAAATCGAACATCAGCAGTTACGCGCCGTTGCTGCGCAATTGGCGGCAACTAATCTGAGATTACAGCAAATGGCTATGACTGATGTACTCACCGAGTTGCCCAATCGTCGACATGCAAACGATTACCTGGAACAGCAGTGGGCAATGGCAGAACGCAGTGGACGTCCTTTGTCATGCATAATGGTAGACATAGATTACTTTAAGCAGGTTAACGATACTTATGGTCATAAGGTGGGTGATGATGTATTGAAAAAAGTGGCTCAAATTTTACGCTCATCTGCACGCAAGCAGGATCTGGTCTGCCGGTTTGGCGGGGAGGAGTTTTTAGTGATTTGCCCGGATGCACAAGTGGAGCAGGCCTATCAATATGCGGAAAGGCTGCGCCAAAATGTAGCCGCAGCGAATACTCATCTGAATTTAATAGTCACTCTTAGTCTCGGGGTGGCCGGTAAAGCCATAACACTGTTAAATGCTGAAATGCTACTTCAACTTGCAGATAAGCGGTTGTATATTGCTAAAGAAATGGGTCGTAACCGCACTGTTTGGCATTAGTTTTATTACCTGCGTCCTTGAAATATTTCATAAAAGTTGTAATGCTAATTCCTATCAGCCTGACTAGCTTCACATTAACCGATTCAACTAACAACTTCCTGATTAGCCACAAAGTTCAGCCGACCTCAGAAATCGCTCTGGGCGAAGTGTAGTGATCACCGCCGTAACCAACAGACGGTACAGTATGGACTACAAATCGACCGGCGATTGAAACTATATTGAACCTCGGCAAGAGAATGATGAGCATATTTGGCAAAGTCGAAAGCACGCTTGGTTTCCGAGTAGGCGGTGTTAAGATTTCCCAAGATGGTATTGACAGCGCGGAACTGCTCCAGCTTGGCACACTGCCCGAGCCGCCTTCTGTCGCAGTGCGATCTACACTCACCCGAGACTGTGACAGCCTTGACACACCACAAACCATTGGACACTACCCGCGCCGAAGAGGCCCGCGTCGTTTTCGCCCACTCGGCAATTGCTTCCTTGGTGAATTCCAGCTTCTTCAGGCAAACCCTCACCGGCTGGCCTGTCTCCATCATATGCACGGCAGCAATGAACGAAACCTTGGGAACGGTTGTTAATAAGGGACACCAACGGGCTCATGCCGCCAACCTATTTTCATAGAATTGGCGCTCAAATGCGACAGGGGACAGGTACCCCCAACGTACCTGTTAGCGCTGCCGCAGGTAAAATATTTCGATGTATTCTGTGATGACCTGAATGGCCTCGGCGCGAAATAGATGGCACCATGCCTAAATGATCGAGTAAATTTCTGTACTCTTGGGCGCAAAACTGGCTACCCCTATCCGAGTGATGTAGTTGTTGCTCACCCTGATCTAATTGGGGGCGGTCGCCTTGAACTTGCATTTTTGTTTGCAGCGTATCCCCAATTTCCTGCGAATGCGCTTATTGCTGTGAACGCTGGTATTGACGCCGTTTGCAGCTAAATCTTCTTGAGTCGTTCTGGTCAATAGGTCTTGCGGGTGCGCGGCTCGAATTTCCAATTTCAGTCGCGCCTCAACCTGTGCCCGTTTCTATGGCGGACGCCCAAGCCAAGCCAAGCCAAGCGTTATAACCGCTCGGTGAAACTTCGTAGATATGGCACATAAACGGGACTGGGTAATCCTTATATAATTCCTTCATCATCGCGTACTTCAACGCACTTTCCTGGCAAAGTACGCCACCACTTTTTTAAGCTATTTACATAATTAGAGCCCACTCAGAAACAACAACCAATTGATTGCATTGCAAAATTACTCATTTTACGTTATAATAGTGCAAGCAAAACAACCATTTACCCCGAAAAAGCTTGCACATGATCACATACAA
>JBDSEJ010000480.1:0-2449 GCA_039920105.1 Candidatus Nitrotoga sp.
TGCCTTGGCACGCCAGCTAAGCCAAGATTGCACAGTTTTGGATGTGGCCTGTGGTGAAGGCTATGGTGCCGCCTTGGTGGCTGAAACTGCATGTAAAGTGGTGGGTGTTGATTTATCCGTTGACACAATTCAGCATGCCAAAATCAATTATGGGCATCATGCAAACTTGCAATTCGTTACGGCTTCATGTGAATGTTTGCCATTTTCAGATGCGAGCTTTGACTTCGCAATCTCCTTTGAAACAATAGAGCACATTGAGAAACAGAAAGAGTTTATTTCTGAGCTCATGCGCGTTCTGCGCCCGGATGGGGTATTGATCCTGTCCTCTCCAAACAAGCGCTTGTATTCTGATGCACACGATTATCACAATGAATTTCATGTGCGTGAATTGTATCGAAATGAGCTGGAAGAGTTGCTGCATGATCCTTTCCCGCATATATATTGGTTGGGCCAAAAACTATTATTTCATTCCGCCATTTGGCCAGAAAACCAAGACTGCGCTACTGCAGAATATCTGGTTAACGACGATCGGCAAGTTACTGTATCCAGTCATTCTTCTGTCGAGCCAATGTATTACATCGCAGTCTGCAGTCGTAACCCAGCCATGTTGCCCACCACGCTCAATAAACTTTCTTTGTTTAGTGACAGTGCCGAAATGGTATATCAGGATTATGCCAGGCAAACGAGGCGTGTGATGGAGCTGGACCAGCTTCTGATAGATCGCGAGTGTTTGATTGCTGAACGTGATGACTTTCTCTCGCTCCGCACCCAACAAATGGAAGAACGAGAACATCTGATCGCTGAACGTGATGCACTTCTGGATGTGCGCACCGAACAATTAAATGAACGTACTGAACTATTAAATGAACGTACTGAACTATTAAGTGAACGTACTGAACTATTAAGTGAACGTACCGAACATTTACATATTTGTACCGAACAATTAAATGAACGCACTGAAGAAATAACCAAACTTAATGCACTTCTGGTGTTACGCAATGAAAAAATTACTGAACATGAGCGTTTAAATGTCGCTCTCAATCAGCAAATTGATTATCGCGCCAGTTTGGTTTGGTGGCTAAAACTGCCATTGCACTTTATTAGGCGTGCCATCAAAGGAAATTCTTGAATTAGCATGTTATCCCCAGCAATCGACATTATCATCCCGGTCTACAATGCATATGAGGACGTGCAGCGCTGTCTCGACAGCGTGTTTCGCACTACTATGCCCCATCATCGCATCATTATGATCAACGATTGCTCGACGGATAGTCGCATCGTCGATTATTTTGAGACACAGCGTAGTGCAGCCGATCCACGTCTGCGGCTACTCCAGAATGATACAAATATCGGTTTTGTTAGCACTGTTAACCGTGGTATGTCGCTTAGTCAGAATGATGTGGTGTTGCTCAATTCCGATACTATCGTTACCTCGGGCTGGCTGGAAAAACTTTACTGTTGCGCTGATTCAGACCCGTTTATCGGCACAATCACGCCGTTTTCTAACAACGCCGAAATTTGTTCGTTCCCGAATTTTTGCCAAGATAACGCGTTGCCGCAAGGAATGAATGCGGAGGATGTCAATTGCGCCATTGAGGCAGCCTCCCTTCGCGTTTATCCTGACATACCCACCGCGGTCGGATTTTGCATGTTTATTCGGCGTCGTCTGCTTGATAAAATCGGTATGTTCGATGCGGTTACTTTCCAACTCGGCTATGGCGAGGAAAATGATTTTTGTATGCGGGCGCTGGCGGCTGGATGGCGTAATGTGCTGTGCGATGATACTTTCGTCCAGCATGTAGGCAGTTGTTCCTTCAGCACAAAAAAAGAGGCGCTGGTTGAAGAAAATATGCAGCGTTTGCTGGCTAAACATCCAGACTATATGCAGCGTGTAATGGCTTTTATCGCGGCCGACCCGATCAAGCCGATCCGTCAGTTGGCACAGTCGTTCCTGGCGCTTACCGGAGTGGCTGGCGATAGGCCCGGCATTTTGCATATAATGCACGGCCGTAGCGGCGGCACAGAGCAGCACACCCGTAGCTTGTTTCATAGTGACAGCAGGGATTGCCGCCATTATTTGCTGGTAACCATGGATGATGTCTGGCAACTTAAGGATGCCAACAGTGGTGAACTGCTGACTTATCAATTCAGCAGGCAACCCGACCAGTTGTGGACGGATTTTTTGGCTAGCTTGTGTGCCAGTTTTCGTATCCATTTGTGCCATGTGCATCATTTGGCCGGCTGTCGGCCGGGTCTGCTGGAGGCGATGCGAAACCTTGGAATTCCATTTGGCTTCAGTGTCCATGATTTTTTTCTGGCTTGTCCGACCATCAATTTGCTCGACGCCACAGGAATTTATTGTGGCAGTGAAACGGTGGCATTGAGCTGTCAAAATTGCCTTAATGCTCAGCCAGATTTTCGCGGCATCGACATCGTTGCTTGGCGCGCA
>JBDSEJ010000481.1:0-3396 GCA_039920105.1 Candidatus Nitrotoga sp.
TTGTCACATGTTCGCACGGTAAGATACTGCAATAGGATACAGAGCGGGAGCAATAATTAAAGTGCAGTTTGTTCCTTGAGATTTATAAAATTTAAAGAAATAAATTTGCCTAACAAAAGATTAAAAAAACATGATGACAAAAACCGCAATCGTAACAGGAGCTGCCGGAAATCTTGGGCGTGCTGTAGTAAAGAAATTGGTTGAAAACAATTATAAAATTATTGGCACGGTCCAAAAGAAAAAGACTGGAAATATTTCCCCGCCAAATTTTGAAGAAGCAGAACTTGATCTTTTAAATGAAGAGAGTTGTCAAAAGTTGGTTGGTGAGATCATTGCTAAAAATAAGTCGATAGATGTGGCCGTATTAACAGCCGGTGGCTTTAAAATGGGAGATATAGCCGAAACAAAAACGAACGATGTTGCCCGGCAATACCAACTTAATTTTGAAACAGCCTACAATATTGCACGGCCGGTATTTGTCCAGATGTTGAAACAAAATAGCGGAAGAATATTTCTGGTTGGTTCTCGTGCAGGCCTCGATGTTACCCAGGCAGAAGGGGTAACTTCCTATGCATTTTCGAAATCTCTACTTTTCCGTTTGGCAGAATTGATGAATGCCGAAGCAAAAAAGAAAAATGTAGTTATAAGCGTGATTGTTCCCAGCACCATTGATACGCCAGAAAACCGGGAATCCATGCCTGATGCAGATTTCAGCACCTGGGTTTCGCCATCTGAAATCGCTGGCGTGATTCAATATTATGCCAGTGCAGAAGCAGCTGCATTAAGAGAGCCGATGATAAAGATTTATAATACGGCGTAAAAAATAATTTCAATAACTTTTCATGCAATTCAGCGAGCTGATCGAAGCTGTCATATACAGTGCCTTTCAGGTTACTTGAAAGTTACCCACTCGTATCCATTCAAACTTAAGGGCAATAAGGAAATATAGAAAACTTGTAGATGAGAGACAATTTCTATGAAATAAAATCTTCAAATTGCGATTGCATAAGTATGTGGAGAAATAAGCAATTGTTCTGCTTTAAAACATTTCCTCTAAAATCGATGGAATTCTTTATTAAAAATAATTTAATGTTTGGGTATCATTTTTGGCAAATTTATTTTGCCCTCTCATCTTTCGTAACAATATTCAAAAGCATTACAGATCTCGGACATATTTGATATTTGTCTTAAACGCATCCCAGACCTCGTCCATTCTACCTCCCAGCACCAGCTTGGCCTGTGATTGTATATAACGGGACATTACGCCGACCGAAGTGTGCGGCGGCAGAGTCGGCACATGCGGATTAGTAAATACTTCGACCAAAGCAGGTCCGTTATGTTGAAATGCTTCCTGGAGAGACTTTTCTAAATTGACCGGATTAGAGACCGAATAACCTCTAATACCGCACGCCTCGGCTACCATCGCAAAATCGGGATTGATCATCTTAGTCTGCCAGTCGGGCAAGCCAGCTACCTGCATTTCCAGTTCGACCATCCCTAGACTACGGTTATTAAATACAATCAGTTTTATCGGCAATTTATATTGCGCGATAGTCATCAGATCTCCCATGAGCATCGATATACCTCCGTCACCACATAAGGCGATGACTTGGCGCTCGGGCGAGTGCAATGCGGCGCCGATAGATTGAGGCAGAGCATTGGCCATAGATCCGTGCGAAAAACTACCCATCAATGTGCGCTTCCCAGTGCCTTGCAGGTAGCGTGCCGCCCATACTGTACTCATGCCAGTATCTGCTGTGAAGATGGCATCGGCATCGGCTAGCCGATCAATCATCGCGGCGACAAACTCAGGCTTGATCAAATTTTCTTCGCCAGGATCCGCTGCATGAGCGCGGAGATCTTCCACAACTTCTAAATAGTCCGCCAGACAGGCATTTAAAAAACCGTCGTCGGACTTAGTGTTAATTAATGGCAACAACTTTCGTAACGTGGGACCAATATCACCGCAAAGGCCCAAGTGTAAAGCAACACGCCGCCCAAGCCGCTCCGGCTTGGTATCGATTTGTACGATTTTGACCGAACTATCCAGAAATTCCTTCCAAGGGAAATCGCTGCCAAGCATGAGCAATAGCTTGCCTCCTGTAATGGCGCGAGCACCGGCTTTGTTGCCCAGCAAACCTGTAAGTCCGACAGCGTAAGGATTGTCGTATTCCAACATCATCTTGGCCTTAAGCGTATAAGCCATTGGCGCCTTGATAAGTCGAGCCAATTCTATTACCTCAACTCGGGCATCAGCACAGCCAGCGCCAGCATAAATTCCAATGTCTTCATATTGATTAATCAGCTCTGCTAATATCTGGATCTCCACATCGCAAGGAGTAATAACCGGTTGTGGTCTATACAAATCGGCACACAGTGCGTCATCATCGGCGTTACATGTCATCAAATCTCCAGGGAAAGCACATACGCCTACACCCTTACGATTCCATGCGTGCTGAAGCGCCTGTTGTAACATTCGTGGCAATTGCTGCGGCGTCGTCGCCACCTCATTGTAATAACTACATCCGTCGAACATTTGCAGGTCAGTAGATTGAAAGCTTTCAGTTCCGTAATCCTCGGATGTAATGGTGGAGGCAAGTGCCAACACAGGCGCACCCCAGCGATGAGCATCATAAAGACCATTGATGAGGTGAACATGGCCGGGTCCCGAGCTCCCAGCACAACATCCAATCCCACCAAGCACTCCTTCAACCATGGCAGCATAGGCACCAGCTTCTTCATGACGAACGTGAATCCAGTCAATGCTGCCATCACGGCGCAGAGCATCATTGAAGAAATTCAGGCTATCACCAGTGACTCCATAAATACGACGGATACCAGCAGCCTTGAGAATTTCAACCAATTGTTCGGCGACGTTACGACTCATGCGATTCTCCTAATAAAAAAATGCAAGCTATTGATAAAATTCAAAAAGCGCGAACATAATAAAAATATTTCAAAATTCGTAGAGCATTGGCTTAAGGAATATTTATGTACAAAGGTGTAATATTTAAGCACTAATTAAACAATCTATTATGAAATACCTAAATAAGTGAGTGCTGGGAATTAATGAAATATTTTTATGAATATACTTGACTGAACATTTCTCTTTTATATGGTAAGTGCCTGAGTTATGAGTTAGTGATTATGTAAGAAAAAAATTCAAGTTTCAGTGCGTAAACACACTTACACTCTATGCGTTGACAAGTTTCAACAAGATGAACTGGGTCTGATTTAATTGACGTGCAAGTAATCGGTTTAAGCAGCAAATTTGATTCTGTATGTAAATTAAATTGGCGAAATCACCGGTGTCTTGTTACTGACTCCCAACGATCAGATCGTTAAATAGTTCTTTGTACTTCGTTCGCGTACGTTAGTGTACAGATGACCGTCCAC
>JBDSEJ010000482.1:0-2213 GCA_039920105.1 Candidatus Nitrotoga sp.
CCTGTGCATCCGCTAGCAGTGCACGTTGAGGTATTTTTAGAGCGTTGTCGATATTTGCCTCGGGGAAGCGAATACGTACAAACATCCCCGGTAGTAGCTCTTGTTTAGGGTTTGGAAACTCAGCCCGGAGGGAAACGCTATTGGTGCTGGGATCAACGGCCAAATCTGAGAACAGAAATTTGCCCGATTGGGGATAGACACTTCCATCTTCAAGTACCAGCTCAACAGCAGCTGACTCAGTACGCGTCAATTCTCCAGCCTTAATTGCCCGTTGAAGACGGAGAGCGTCGGCACCCGATTGCGTGAAGTTTACATAAAGAGGATGGACCTGCTCGATGGTCGCAAGCAGCGTGGCTTCATTACGGCCTACAAGCGCGCCTTCGGTAATTTGGGAGCGTCCTATGCGACCTGAGATAGGTGCTGGTACACGAGTATTGTCTATATCTTCCCGGGCTTTGGAAAAAGCTGCTTCAACCTGTTTGAGCTTAGCCTCTGCCAATTCATATTCTTGCCGACTCACTGCCTTTACTTCTAAAAGGTATTTATAACGCGTTAGTGTTTGACGGGCTACAGCCAAGTCTGCTTTGGAAGCATCATAAGCTGTCTGGTAATTGCGTGAAAAAATTTGATACAGCGTATCACCCTCTTTCACATTGCTACCCTCAATGAATTTCCGTTTTTCAACCACTCCTTCTACTCGGGCACGTACTTGAGCTGTGCGATATGCCTGAAGGCGACCGGGCAAGTCTTGAGTAAGTACAACTGAGCTTGGAGTAACAGTGATTACGTCGACTTCGGGAGGTGGAGGGGTTGAGGCTGCCGCAGGTTTTTTTTGATTGTCGCCAGAACCGCAACCTGAAAGCAGCATAGGTAACAATATGGCCGCACAAGCTGTCCTACAAACTGATAAGAAAGCGTCATGTTTCATCTATATCTCCAGTAAATCATTCGCCTCAATTTGACCAGGTCATCCGTAGAATAACCAGTTGAAACATTTCGGAATAGATTCAGAATGGCCAAGTGCAGGTAATTACGGACATTGGTTTTGGGTAATCTGCTTCAAGCCAGCAAGAGAAAATTCTCCGATATGTTTCGCGATAGCTTCGATTTCTCTTTGGTCATAGCGCAATTTTGGATGCAAGCGCTGAATTACTGGTTGCGCGTGACGGTAATACACGCACTGGCCGAAAATACTGAACACACAGCGGCGCAATTCTTCCTCACTAATTTTTTTACCCACGATTTCGCGCACCAGATTAGCGACAAATTGATGTATAGGTGCAATGGCTTCCTGCACGATCTTGGCTAGCACAGGACTTGGCTCCGCCAGTTCGCGCGCCATGAACTGGCATTGCACCGAGAATTCCTTTTCATCCAGCAGCTGCCTCAAAAATTCATGGATGAAATCAAGTAGCCGCTCTTGAGCAGAGATTGAACCTTGATTGGTTTTCTCACACAATGCCAGTAGTGGCTCAAAATTCAAGGTAGCAACGAATAAGGCTTCTTTGCTGCTAAAGTGATAATTAATTGCTGCAATATTCACTTCCGCTCGGCGGCAAATTTCACGTACGGTAGCATTTTGAAAACCGTTTTCTGAAAAAACCACACGAGCGGCCGCAAGTAAGCGCTCGCGCGTCTGTTCACTTAAACTAACTTTTGTTTCCGTAATCATGCAGATACCTGCTCAACGATAAAATGATTGGGGCAGGGTAGGGTCGCATCGGGCGTTACGGTAATCATATTCCTCTCCTATCTTTCTCAAAGCTTCTAAAATAACAGTGAACGATTGTATCAAACGTTTGTTTGAAAATAAACAGAGAGACTAATTGATTGGGGTTTTAGTTTGAACGGGATACACGAATCCAGTGAATTTTGAATTTGAAAAGGCAGCCGTGAGAATCACTGTTCGAAGAATGAGAATCAATATGTATGGCTATCAATTGCACGCCCTGATCGATCCCATGGTAAACAAAAAAACTTTAGGAGTGAGGATGGATGATGCTATTTAATCAGCTTGCTGGAGGGTGTTACTCAGCAATAGCGGCTTCATTCAGCAGTGTTTTAAGTTGACACTGCTGCAAATGAGATAACTGCTTCACTCCATGTACATTCCGCCATTGACATGTAAGGTTGCGCCGGTTATGTAAGCGGCTCCTGGACCGGCAAGGAAAGCTGCTGTTGCAGCAACATCGGCTACCTGCCCCAAGCGTTTT
>JBDSEJ010000483.1:0-4645 GCA_039920105.1 Candidatus Nitrotoga sp.
GCACGCACGCACTGTTTCAGGATCAAGTTACATTCCCCAAGCTGGGATTGGTAATCGTGGACGAGCAGCATAAATTCGGCGTGCAGCAACGTTTAGCGTTGCGCGGCAAGGGCGACGAGCCACACCAGTTGATGATGAGTGCTACACCCATCCCGCGTACTTTGGCGATGAGTTATTACGCCGATCTTGACGTATCGGTAATCGATGAATTGCCACCCGGGCGCACGCCTGTTATCACTAAACTGGTTAGCGACAGCAGGCGCGACGAGGTGCTTGCGCGCGTTCGCCAAGCCTGCCTCGCAGGGCAGCAAGCTTATTGGATATGTCCGCTGATTGATGAATCAGATACGCTGGAATTACAGACTGCACTGGAAACACATCAGAGACTGGCACAAGCGCTGCCTGATCTGCGAGTAGGTCTGGTGCATGGCAAACTGAATACCGCCGAAAAATTACACGCGATGGCCGCGTTCAAAACGGGTGAAACGCATCTCTTGGTGGCGACCACGGTGGTCGAAGTCGGGGTCGATGTACCCAATGCCGCCATGATGGTGATTGAGCACGCCGAACGTATGGGACTGGCTCAGCTGCACCAGTTGCGTGGACGCGTCGGGCGTGGCGCTGCACAAAGTTTGTGTATTTTGTTATTTCAACAACCGCTTTCCGAATTAGCTCGCGCGCGCCTGAAAATCATTTACGAAAATACGGACGGGTTTGAAATCGCTCAGCAGGATTTGAGTTTGCGCGGCCCGGGTGAGCTATTGGGCGCACGTCAAAGCGGCGTTCCCATGCTGCGTTTTGCAGACATTACCGAAGATGCCACTTTGCTAAATTGCGCGCAAGCTATTGCTGATGAAATGCTGCGCGATTTTCCACAGGAAGCACGCGCACACTTGCAGCGATGGATGGCGAATAGACAAGATTACCTGCATGTCTGATACTTATTTCGCACGCTCGCGTTCTGCGCGTACCGTTTTCTGCAAGCAGGAAAAAGTTGATAGTTTGCTTTCCTCTTTACCTGGTGAGCAGAGCGAAGCAAGGCTCACGAAGCCGATTTGGGGAGTAGAGTCCTGGCGCACCTTCCTGCCTGGTATTGAAGTGGGCTATGCGCCCTGGCTGCGAACCGAAGGATCGCTTACGTTGCGTATTCAGCAACGTAGCGAAAATTTCAGCGTATGTAACGTGCATAACCGGCTGGCTATTGCTGTTTATGATGAGGCGGCGCTACTTGGTTTGCCAGCCCACCATAAAATTTATACGCGTGAGGTGTACTTGCATGCCAATGATAAACCAGTGGTATATGCTCATAGTGTCGTTGCGGCTCATCATTTATGCGGTGCATGGCATGCGCTTCGAAATTTGGGTAAACGTCCATTGGGTGCACTATTGTTTGCTCATCCGCTGGTACGGCGCTCAGATTTGCATTTTCACGCACTTAAGCCTAACCATCCGCTATATCGACGGGCTGCCGTTGTTCTCGATATTCCACCACAAAAACTTTGGGCACGGCGGTCGCTATTCATCTTGCGCAACGCACCTTTGTTGGTGACGGAAATTTTTTTGCCGGATATTCTTACGCTGAACAAATGAATTTTAACGAGCGAATAAATCTGTATGTCAATCTAACAAGGCTCAACCGCCCTATTGGCATCTTGCTGCTGCTGTGGCCTACATTGTGGGGTGTGTGGATCGCGGGCAATGGCCAACCGGCATGGAACATCGTCGCTATTTTCGTGCTCGGCACAGTGTTGATGCGCTCTGCAGGTTGCGTGATCAATGACTATGCTGATCGTGACTTCGATAAGCAGGTAAAGCGTACCCAAGATCGTCCTATCACCAGTGGAAAACTCGCACCAAATCAGGCGCTGTGGCTGGCGGCTGGGCTGTCGCTCCTTGCCTTTCTGCTGATTTTGCCGCTCAATGGATTGACATTGCTATTGTCTATTCCCGCTCTGTTCTTTGCTGCCAGCTACCCCTATACCAAACGTTTTTTTGCCATTCCCCAAGCTTACCTCGGCATCGCATTCGGTTTTGGAATCCCGATGACCTTTGCAGCACAACTCAGTAGCGTTCCCGCCATAGCGTGGTGGCTATTAATCGCCAATGTATTTTGGGCAATAGCTTACGACACCGAGTACGCGATGGTGGACCGGGAAGATGACATACATATAGGTATCCACTCCTCCGCACTATTTTTCGGCAAACACGATATAGCAGCGGTTATGATCTGTTATGGCGTTACGCTGTCCATACTCACAACAGTTGGCATTATGCTCGGGCTAGGCACGGTGTATTACTTAGGCTTATCATGCGCGGCAGTCATCACCATTTACCACTACACTTTGATTCGAAATCGTAAGCCTGAAGCTTGCTTCAAGGCTTTTCTGCACAACAATTGGTTTGGCGCTGCGGTGTTCATGGGTATTGCGCTAGATTATCTGCTGCGCTTGCCGAAAGCTTTATAGCTAATCTTGAGTTCAATAGCTGACCTGAGTTGCCCTATTTCAACCAGCCTTTACGATGAAATATCCAAAATGGCACCGCTACCGACAGCGTCATTAACACAAGAGCAAAGGGATAACCCAGGCTCCAGCTTAGTTCTGGCATATTCACGAAGTTCATGCCATAGATAGATGCGATAAGCACCGGCGGCAACAGTGCAACCGAAGACACGGAGAACAACCGCACAACTTTGTTCTGGTTGACGTTTATGAAGCTGATGGTTGCGACCATCAGGAAGTTGATCTTGTCGAACAGGAAGCTGGTGTGCCCGTCCAGTGAGTCTATGTCCTGCATGATTTGGCGCACATCGTCCATTTGTATAGGCGTGAGCAATTTACTGCGCATCAGAAAGGAAATTGCTCTGCGTGTCTCCATGACGTTGCGGCGGATACGCCCATTGAGATGCTCTGCGTGTGCGATATTGATCAATACGGAGGCGGCATGCTTGTCGCTAAGCTTGGCATTGAGGACCTTGCTACTCACTTGCCCCAGATCGGCATACACCCCTTCGAGCGCATCAGCTGAGAACTCAACGTCCATTGAATACAAATCAATCAACACATCCTTACAGTCTTCCACATCGTCTGACTGCCCGTGGTTTGTCGAACGTCTTTGGTAAAACACCGGTAAGTCTTCATCATGCACGCTGAAAAGAGTGTTGCCGGACAGCACGAAAGCCACAGTTACACTGCGTGAACTACTTTCTTTGCCGAGCAAGAAATCCGAACGCAAATGCAGTTCATCGTTTTCCTCATAGAATCGTGCACTAGCCTCAATATCTCGTAGATGCTCGGGTTTCGGCAAAGTTAAATGATAAGCTTGCTCTATCCATTTACGTTCCTCGTCATTGGGTGCAACAACGTCAATCCATATCGGATGTTCGGAGCGGAGATCATTTTTATCATCCAGATGCATTTTACTCAGGCGTCCGTTGTTCAGTGAATAGGCGTTGATCATGGAATCTTTCCTAAATTACTTATGCATTAAGCCTACCAGAAATATTGGGTATTTTTAAAATTGGAAACTTTCACTCATCTCATGCAGTGGCAAATATTTGTAATGTTCGGTAAGTCATAAACGGTCACAGAATCGATGTTGATGAACAGCTCGCAAGAGGAGGAATGATTTCAAAATGTATTTTATCGTGCGCGTTGTATCTATCCTTCGCAAGAGCGAAGTCGAACAGGCAATTTGGCTCTTCAGTATTGCTGTGCAGCGCCCATGTCAGCTCAGTGCAGCTAAGCAGGTCGTCTGGTGAGGCTATGTTCAATCAACTTAACCCCTTGGCACGGGCGAATTTTGCCATAACCAAGATGGCGGCCAGCTAAAACCTCAATCATCGGTTTAGCTCAAGCGGGCTGGGAATGAGGCCTTCTGACGTCTGCAGCAGGCCGGACTGCTTAAAAATGGATGATTCGAGTTAAAACGGGATGAAACGGCGCATAAATTATGTAAGCCACTGCAGAAACTGAAACGGGTTTGGACGAGTTAATAATGTTTAAGACGGAAAGTTTGAAAACTACCGGTTTCTAGAGGTGTCCTAGTGTCTTATTGTTTCAACTTACCTCAATCGTTTTTAAATATATTACCATTCTATTTTATAGGCCTACCGGATTCGTGGGAAAACAAACATTAGTGCCCGCCACGCTATCTATACCTCGTAGTTTCACCCAGTGACAGCATGCACATCAATTTACTGTTTATTCCTTTGGGCTCCTCTGTTACCAACCCGATTTATAGAGAGGTGCGCGTCAATTTAAACACCTTTGGTCTGAAAAAGCATATTTAAAAAATCGCAGAAGCTTGATCTATATCAAATCGACTTTAATTTATGCGCGTAGATTCGCGATCATTCACTACCTGATTTTTGCCTTCATAAAAATCCGTATATTCAGGGTGTGACTGATGTTGCATATGCGGCATGGAGTGTTGTTTTTGTTTCAACTTGAAGTGGTGAATGAATTACTCGGATTGATGCCTTGCAAAGCCGAGAAAATAATTTAATTTAAATTAACATAGGGGTGACTAAATGATGGAAATCAAGAATAACATTGGCAGGCGCAGCTTTCTAAAGCTGTCTGCCACCGCTGGACTAGCTGTAATGGCTAGTAACGCCTTTGCAGCCTCACCATTTCTGAAGCCG
>JBDSEJ010000484.1:0-2506 GCA_039920105.1 Candidatus Nitrotoga sp.
TGGCACGTTGCAGCCCATGCGTGAACCGGGCAGCGATGATGTAGTCGATGTGGCGGCCTTGCAGGAAGGTAAGGATGGCGTCATCGTAAAATCCGCTATCGGCACGTAACAGTCCAACAATCTTGCTTCCCAGCTGGCGCAGGGTTGATTCCAGAAACTCGAGGGTATTGTTGGCGCTGCTGCTGTTGCCTGGAAGTAACCAGAAGTTGGCCACCATACGGCATTCGTCTACGAACGATAGCAACGGAGATGCAATAAGCGTCCCAGTTTGGTGACGTTGTAACCTTTGGCGCCGACCTCGGGGTGCCATAGCGCGTTATCATTGTGGAGGACATGTTCAGCGTAATTCTGTCGAGCCGGATATGGTCAAATATCCAACGATACATTCGGGCTTACACATTCTCAATGCGCGCCATGAAAGACTTGATGGCAAGATCCGTCAACCACCGATCAAGTCCATCGGCAACAGACATGGTTGACGTTTCTCAAGATAACAGAAGCAAGACGCCGAAGGCCAACCATCTGCAGCTGTTCGCGGACAACTACGCAACCAACAATCGAAGCCGTTTATCTTCACAGCAAGGCCAGCGACATCCTCTTCAAGGTCACTTAAGCTCATACCACATTGAATAATATCAATATAATTAACGTGCAACATTAGCCAGATCTTCGGAACGGCTATGTTCGAACAGCGCAAGCACTTCTTAGTAACGCATTGATTTATTTTTAACTCCAGCGTTAGTACTTATCATGGATAAACTGAATTCTCCACATCCCCAGAGGCATTAATGGGAACGGCAAACTGTCCTGTACACACTAATCGTACACGTCCACCATCTCCGCGTTGATGGAAATCCACTTTGCCATCGTAAAAACTAACACCCCAAGCAAAGGACGAGTTATCTTTAGCAGGCTCAATTGACCAGAAATGTGCAGCCGGTGTTGGCCATTTCATTGGAAAGATATCTGTATTAATGGCCGGATTCCTTACACTCATATCCACAATGCTAGACAGTTCATTTGCAAAGGGAAGACGCCAAGCTTTACCTGTAGACATAGCTTCGTGTTTAGCCAAGGCTTGCGCTTGATCCCAAGTATACGAGCCTGCGACCCCGGTACAAGCATTGGCAATTGTCGTCATCCCTTCAGGACAACGCCGCCAAATTCGGCCAGTCTTGTTGTCGGTAACTTCACTGCCATCCGCCGAAATATCGAATCGGTTCGGCATTGCCAAATCAGGGTCGCTTGGTTTGGCCTGAATATCGCTATTTGGCAGGGAGGTGGTAGTTTTCATAATAAGATTCTCCGAAAATTGATTGAATGGATTGAGTGTTTTAAAATTTCCGTGGTGATCACTCACAATTTGCTTATCACAAAAATTACTTGCGATAAGTACTGCGGTTATTGAACTCTATTTAATAGAAACAAATAGCATAGGCCTCCTTTACAAATCGCAACGCACCCTTCCGATTGTTAACTTCTGTTTCTTCACAAGACCATTAAACTTTTGATCCCATTGAGTGTTTGGCCAGACCTTTTCTTTTCAGTTCCTTGTTTCAGGCAATGGCGGTCGTATCAACCATACTGGGAAACAAGCCGCTTAAGTGGACGCTTTCATATCGCGATCGCTCAACTCCACCAAACACAACTGTTATAGCTTGGTTCATCATCCTACTTTTCACAAGCGCCCGCTTCAGGCCCGTCATGCGTAAAACATGTCCGTTCATTTTAGCCTGAGCAGTAACGACATGCTCAACCAATGTCTGCATTTTTGGTTTGATTCTATTGCATTTCATTTCCTCGTTCGTCAGGGGGTGACCCGCGTACCCTCTCTCAAATCTGGTTGGCCATGTAATTGAAATAGTGGGAACCAGCAACTTAAATATTAACACTTCATCAATTAGCTTTCCTCCTGCCTAGTTTTATCTTCTTACTCAACTTCCCCGTGCCAGATCTGACCAAAAACACCCAAGAGATGCGCTGAATAATACCGTCAGTGACCCTGGAATAGATTTTTCGGCTTGGGTCAAAGAATTGACTTGTATTTGGCATTAATTGTTGCGATTTTCAAATCCTCTTCTTAACTTCCGTTCTCAGAGCGCACCTTGAGTGGATGCGTTGATCAACCGCCGGCAAGCCGGTATCAAATAAGCGAAACGGAACAGTGACGACAACTGGGCGGTATTTGAGTCAATCCTTTGTAACACGCCTTCTTGCGATGACGAAACAAGTTCTTCACAACATGAAAGGGATGCTCGAGCATGACAAGAATGCTGGTTTGATATGTTCAATTCTGCAGCAATTCACCTTCTATCGTTTATTGTAGTGCCTTTGTGTTTTCCCAGTCTCATCGCGACATGCTTGGTCACCGGTAGTTCCAAGCTTGCCTATCCGGTTAGCTCCCAACGCCACTATATGTAGTGGGATGCTTCCATTCGCCGGAGTAAAGATCCTCGTAAGTTGGGGCGCAGGCATGGCGTGCAATGCCCAGTAGGGATCGGAAGGT
>JBDSEJ010000485.1:0-7470 GCA_039920105.1 Candidatus Nitrotoga sp.
TTTCAATGGCTTTGGTGGCGCGCAGCTGATTGAATACTTTATCAACCTCAAGTTGTGAGGTCAACCCGGCCGGGACTGGAAGATAAATTTAGCCACAGCTAAGTGTTCTCGTATTCGAGGTGAGCCAACGCTCCCAAGCCTGCGACGCGTCCGCTTGCAAAACAGGCGGTGAGCAAATAGCCGCCGGTGGGCGCTTCCCAATCAAGCATTTCGCCTGCACAGAAAACACCGGGCATGGCACGCACCATCAAACATTCATCCAGCGCCTCGAAGGCGACGCCCCCTGCGCTGCTGATGGCTTCATCCAGCGGACGCGGTGCGATGAGTCGCAACGGCAATGATTTAATCGCAGCCGCAAGGCGCTCGGGGTTGGCGAAGTCTGATGGCGGCGCCCGTTCGCGCAGCAGGCCAGTTTTTACCCCCTTGATGTTTGCCCGGCTCTGCAAATGGCTGGACATTGAGCGTGAACCGCGCGGATGCGCTATCTCGGCGATGACGCGCGGCAAGTCTTTTCCGGGTGACAGGTCGAGGTGAATGACTGCCGTGCCTGTGGCTGCGATTTCATCGCGCAGAAGTGCAGATAACGCGTAGATCAGGCCGCCTTCAATGCCGGTCGACGTCACCATGAGGTCACCCTGTCGGCGGTGGATACCTCCCGCTGCATCCATACAGGTCACCGTCACTGCTTTTACCGGATGCCCGGCAAAGCGGGAGCTGAAATACTCGCTCCAGCCGACATCAAAGCCGCAGTTTGCGGGTTGTAATGGCATAACGGAAATGACGCGCTGCGAAAGCAGCGGCACCCATGCGCCATCGGAACCGAGCCGCGCCCAACTGCCGCCACCCAGTGCCAGCACCACTGCATCGGCATTTGCGGTGTGCTCGCCCTGTGGGGTGGCAAAACGAAGCGCACCATTTTCGTTCCACCCGCGCCAGCGATGGCGCATATGGAAACGCACACCTGCTTCACGCAATCGGTGCAGCCAGGCGCGCAAGAGCGGTGCTGCTTTCATGTCAGACGGGAATACGCGCCCTGACGAGCCGACGAATGTCGCAATACCAAGGTTGTGCACCCATTCTCGCAGCGCCTCCGGCCCGAAGCTGTCAAGCAGCGGCTCGATCTGGGCGCGGCGTGCACCGTAGCGCGAGAGAAATGGTTCCATAGGCTCGGAATGCGTGATGTTCATGCCACCCTTGCCAGCCATCAGAAACTTGCGCCCCACGGATGGCATTGCATCGTAAAGATCGACCCGCATGCCGCCCTGAATCAATACCTCTGCAGCCATCAGTCCGGCCGGTCCGCCGCCGATGACGGCAACCGACTTGGCGTTCAGCTTGTTACTCATTCACCAACTTTCCAGCAATTGCCCAGTTCTCGACCGGCATTTGGTTGAAGGCAATGAAGGTGCAGGATTTTGGTTTGTGCGCAACTTATAGTGCCGATGGTTCGAATGTTGACGTAAGGCATGGAGATTTTTGAGTGAATTAAAATTTAAGAGAAAGCGGGATAAGCACACGGTTTTAATGGATAGTGCGTCACCTTTCCAGAAATTATCCAAGTGCCCAAAGTGGTGGTTGCATTGACCACTAACAGAGAGGAGTGTCCGAGAGGGAGGTTACGACAATTGATATTGAGTTGGCAAAGAAAATTTTACAGATTCGTGGCGAGGATGGGCTCGGAAAAGTAGCGCTACGTTGTTGGCAGTTGAAAAAAATGGTTTTGTCTTGAGCTTCAGGTTTGGCGCTACAACCCGTTGTATTTTCTTCCAGTCGGGATGATCTGTGGAGAGTTGCGTACTATCAAATTGCCTGTGCTTTTGCATTATTTGAGAGCCGGGAACAAATTATGTTATCGGTTCATTGATTGAGTTTTCAATAATGGCGGAAAATCATACGCTCGATATGGATTTTTGAGCAAAAAAAACCGGGCAATTTTTCAATTGTCCGGTTTTTGTGCATCAATAATACAAAACATCAGAACTTAAATGTGATACCGGTTGACAGGAAGTCCATATCCGTTTCACCAGTGGTGGCGTTATCACCTACTTTTTGTAGGCGCTCCCACTCTGCACGAACAGCGAGACTCGGGGTGAAGTCATATTTTGCGCCTATACCAAAGGTGGCGCCAGTGCCGGATTCTTTTTGATGAGCTCTAAAATTTAACCCTGAAGAGTTAGTTTTTAGCTCGCTTCTAGCCAAACCAAGCTTGCCGAATACAGAAAATCCATAACTGATTGGTGCTGTAAAAACACCTGACAAACCCCAGGCAGTAACCTCGGCAGATGCGTTTGCTGGAACAATTGAGCTGCCATTAAATACTGAGTCAGTACCAGTAAATTTGCCCAAATCATAATAGGTAGCTTCAACTCCCCAGTTCGGGTTGATCTGATAGCCACCATACAACTTGTACCCGGTATCCTTGTCATCGACATTTCTCAAACCTTGCGGGATGTCTTTGTACTTTGACTGACCGATGCTGCCGCCAGCGTAATACGCGGATTGACCCGGTGCTGCTATTGCTGCGGGCACGATAAAAGTGATTCCCGCTCCCAACATTGCAACTGCGAAAGCTATTTTTTTAAAATTCATGACTTTTCCTTTCACTTTGTTAAAAATATTACTCCGATAAAAGCTTTAAATACTCTTATTTTTGCAATTGTGCAACTCTTTGTAGACACAGTCTACCTTAGTAACATTTTCTCTGCCATTTGGGACGCTAGCGCAAACTTTGTCAGGTCTATGCGGGTAAACTTTTTGATGGTGGACAAACTTGCCCCACGCACCAACTTCTGTCCGGCAGTTCCGATTTAAATACCAGTTCAACCCAGTTTAATCGATTTATCCGCGCGCATATAACGCTTGCAGAAGCTCCACTTCAAAAACCAATGTTGCATTCGGTGGAATGGCACGTCCTGCACCACGCGCGCCATAGCCCAGTGATGACGGAACAGTCAGTTTACGTACGCCACCAACCTGCATACCTTGTACACCTTCATCCCAGCCAGCGATTACTTCTCTTGCGCCGAGAGTGAATTGAAAAGGCTCGTCTCTCTCTTTGCTGGAATCGAATGTAGTGCCATCTGTAAGCCAGCCGGTGTAATGCACCGTAACGGTGTGTCCGCCCTGGGCGGCGGCTCCGCTGCCAACGGTAATGTCTTCATATTGCAATCCGGAGTCGGTGGTGATTGTAGTCATTTCTTTCCTTGTGAGTTGATTTAGGTTTTGTCATTTCCACTCTTGCCGGAATGACGGCTATTATTACAGTTTGGTACGTTCTGCTGCTAGTATGGTATTTGCTATCAGCATGGTAATAGTCATTGGGCCAACGCCGCCGGGAACAGGGGTGATATAACCTGCAACTTCTTTTGCACTTTCAAAATCAACGTCGCCCACTAGTTTGCCGTTGGGTAGACGGTTAATGCCGACATCAATTACAACGGAACCGGGCTTGATCATATCGCCAGTAATCATCTGAGACTTGCCAGTAGCGACCACCAGAATATCGGCATCCTGTGTGTGCTTGCTAAGATTCACTGTTCTGGACGTGCAAATGGTAACGGTGGCATTTTTGTGTAACAACATGAGTGCCATTGGTTTGCCTACGATATTGCTACGGCCTACTACCACGGCGTTTTTGCCTTCGATTTCTACCCCCATTTTTTCCAACATTTTCATTGTACCAGATGGTGTACAGGGCGGAAATAAGGTGGTGCCGGTAACTAATGCGCCGACATTCATCGGATGGAATCCATCTACGTCCTTGTTGGGACTGATTGCTTCCAGCACCTTGCGACTGTCGATGTGATTGGGCAAGGGTAGTTGTATCAGCAGACCATGGATTGCCGGGTTAGCATTCAATTCAGCAATCTTCGCCAGCAATGTTGTTTCTTGTGTGTCGGCGGGCAGGGCGATATTTTCGGAATAGAGCCCCACTTCTGTGCAGGCTTTTACCTTGTTGCCAACATACACCTTTGAGGCAGGGTCTTCACCTACGATGATGACCGCCAAGCCCGGTGTAATGCCTTGCGTTTTTAGTGCATCCACACGAAGCTTCCACTCGGCGCGTAGTTCCTGAGCGATGGCCTTGCCGTCAATGATGCGAGCTGTCATTTTTATTCCTTGAAATTTGAACGAATGTTTTTTGATGCGTTTGATAGTTGGCAACCTCGGCCATAATTTTGAGAGGGTCTAGTCCAACTTAAAAGCATCCTGAATCTTGCCCAATCTGAATTCAGGACGTAAGTTTTTTGTGGACATAGTTTTAGACGCGAATTGTAACATTCAGTGAATCGAAAATAAGAGCGAGGAAAAGTGAGGTTGGTGGTAGTCCATGAATGTGCCGTTAAATGAGGCTCATAACAATGGCACGATCATTAGCGCCACAATGTTCATAATTTTGATTAATGGGTTGATAGCAGGGCCAGCAGTATCCTTATAGGGATCGCCGACGGTGTCGCCTGTTACCGCTGCTTTGTGGGCTTCGGAGCCTTTGCCGCCGAAGTTGCCTTCCTCTATATATTTTTTGGCGTTATCCCATGCGCCACCGCCATTGGTCATGGAAATTGCCACGAAGATGCCGGTTACGATGGCGCCAACGAGTACCCCGCCCAATGCTTGTGCGCCAAGAGTCAGGCCGACTATTACCGGAACTGCGACCGGCAGCAGTGAGGGTACGATCATTTCTTTGATAGCTGCTTTGGTCAACATGTCAACACAGGTTCCATATTCAGGCTTCCCGGTACCTTCCATGATGCCGGGAATTTCTTTAAATTGGCGGCGCACTTCCATTACCACAGAACTGGCGGCGCGGCCGACTGCTTCCATGCCCATGGCAGCGAACAAATAGGGCACCATACCGCCGATGAAAAGGCCGATGATCACCATGTGATTGGATAAATCGAAAGTCAATCCTGGGTGACTAGCAGAAAGCGCATGGGTATAGTCGGCAAACAGCACCAGTGCCGCGAGACCGGCGGAACCAATGGCGTAGCCCTTGGTTACAGCCTTGGTGGTATTGCCTACTGCGTCGAGGGGATCCGTAATGTTGCGGATGTCGTTTGGCAGCTGGGCCATTTCGGCAATACCACCGGCATTGTCGGTGATCGGGCCAAAGGCATCGAGCGCAACGATGATTCCCGCCATAGAAAGCATTGAGGTCGCGGCGATAGCGATTCCGTACAAACCGGCCAATTCGTAGGCACTCCAGATGGCCATACACACTGCCAATACTGGCGCAGTGGTAGATTTCATTGATACTCCCAGGCCGGCGATCACGTTGGTGCCATGGCCAGTGGTGGAGGCTTCAGCAATATGCCTTACCGGGCTGAACTCAGTCGCTGTGTAGTATTCGGTAATCCACACCAGCACGGCTGTTAACGTCAGCCCAATGAGAGCCGAGCCATATAGCGCGTTAACGGAATAAACACCATTGTCGCCCATTAGCCATTGGGTGATGGGATAGAAGGCGATCAGCGCCAACACGGCAGTTACTATCAGGCCACGGTAGAGCGCGTTCATAATCTTGCCACCCTCGCGCGCTGTTACGAAATAAGTGCCGACGATGGAAGCGATGATCGAGAAACCACCCAGCGCCAGTGGGTAGATCACCGCGTTTGAGCCGGCATTGGCCATCAGCAGACCACCCAAAAGCATGGTGGCGATAATGGTGACGGCGTAGGTCTCAAACAAGTCGGCAGCCATTCCAGCGCAGTCGCCGACATTGTCGCCGACATTGTCGGCAATCACCGCCGGGTTGCGCGAGTCGTCCTCGGGGATACCCGCTTCGACCTTGCCCACCAAATCTGCGCCTACGTCAGCACCTTTAGTGAAGATGCCACCGCCAAGTCGGGCAAAGATAGAAATAAGCGAGCCGCCGAAAGCCAGACCAACCAAGGCATGGGTTGCTTCCATCGGGCTACTGCCCATTGCAACAGTAAGGACGGCGTAGTAACCCGCTACACCGAGTAAACCCAAGCCTACTACCAACATGCCGGTGATGGCACCGCCTTTAAAAGCAACGTTCAAAGCCGCGTTGAGACCGGCATGTGCAGCTTGTGTGGTGCGCACGTTGGCACGCACTGACACATGCATACCGATATAGCCGGTTAGACCCGACAGTATCGCGCCGAGGGCGAAGCCTATAGCCGTTTTCCAACCCAGGTCCGGAATAAGTAAAATTACCAGAAATAGAGTGATACCGACTATGCCTATCGTTCTGTACTGCCGGTTCAGGTAGGCAGAAGCGCCTTCCTGTATTGCAGCTGCGATCTCGCGCATTCGATCGTTGCCGGTCGACTGGGCCAAAATCCATTTGATAGATACCGCTCCAAAGATGAGCGCCGTCATTGCGCATAACAGCGCAAATATCAGACCACCAGACATAAGTTTCTCCTTATAGTTAAACCAGTCTGTTAGAACCGGCAAATTGCACAAACACAAAGAACAAAATAAATTATTGACCTTTACGTAATTCGTGATAAATGCCATTTCAGCAACCGTTTTTTCCATGAAAGCGGGAATAACGGAGGGTGGATTTTGCTTGTTACTAAGGCCTTTTCAAATATTCGATATATTGATTAATTTTTTACGCAATGTTCAGACGAGCTATATCTTGAACTCGTCCAGTTTTTTGGGTATCGCCACATTTTTGAGCCGAACATACTGTGGCAAGCCGTCTTTGTAAGGGGGATAATCTTCGCCCTTGATCAGCGGAACGAGGTAAGCACGGCACTTGTCGGTGATGCCGAAGCCATCCCTGGTGATAAAGTTGCGGGGCATCTTTTTTTCTACGTTAGCCACTTTTTTGAGCGGGGCAACGCCAATTTTCCACTTATAGGGCTTGTCGGCGAGACGAACAATGGTAGGCATGACGGCATTTTCGCCTTTCAATGCCAGCTGCACCGCAGCCGTGCCGAGCGCATATGCCTGCTCAACATCGGTCTTGGACGCGATATGGCGCGCGGCACGTTGCAGGTAATCAGCCACCGCCCAATGGAATTTGTAACCCAGCGCATCCTTCACCATGTTGGCTATCACCGGCGCTACGCCACCTAACTGGGCGTGACCAAAAGCATCTCGTAGCCCCTGGTCGGAGAGAAATTTGCCGTCTGCACCTTGCACGCCTTCTGACACCACTACTGAGCAATAGCCATGCTGCTTCACCATGGCATCGACTTTGGCCAGAAATTTTTCTTTGTTGAAGGGGATTTCGGGAAACAGGATGACAATCGGCAACTCGCAATTCACATCCGAGGCCAATCCACCGGCAGCGGCTATCCAGCCAGCATGTCTGCCCATCACCTCCACCACGAATACCTTGGTTGAGGTCTTGGCCATGGAAGCAACGTCGAAACTGGCTTCGCGAACCGATACGGCGACGTATTTGGCGACCGAGCCGAAACCAGGGCAACAGTCAGTGATAGGCAAATCATTATCGACCGTTTTGGGTATATGGATTGCCTGAATGGGATA
>JBDSEJ010000486.1:0-2051 GCA_039920105.1 Candidatus Nitrotoga sp.
GATTAATGGGGTGAGCCTGACAGTGAATCAGGTTGAAGATGATCTGCTCAGCGTGAATTTAATACCTTACACATTGGAGGTGACCACACTGAATGAATTGCGTGCTGGATGTAAAGTCAATTTGGAAGTTGACCTTATCGCTCGTTACGTTGAACGCTTTATGCAGGCACAGGGTTATTGAACATGACAGATATTGCACCGATACAAGATATTGTTGCCGAAATCCGCGCCGGACGTATGGTGATACTTGTGGACGAAGAAGACCGTGAGAACGAGGGCGATCTATTGTTTGCCGCCGAATTCGTTACGCCTGAAAAAATAAATTTTATGGCCAGGCATGGGCGCGGACTGATTTGCCTTACCTTGACCGACACGCATTGCAAACAGCTTAACCTGCCTTTAATGGTGCGCGACAATGGTTCCCCGCTGGGAACCAATTTCACACTTTCCATTGAAGCGGCGAGTGGCGTGACAACGGGAATTTCTGCAACCGATCGAGCGCGCACCGTGCAGGTCTCCGTGAGTAAAAATGCCAAACCTGCAGACATTGTACAGCCGGGACATATTTTCCCGCTGATGGCACAAAAGGGCGGTGTACTGGTGCGCGCCGGTCATACCGAAGCGGGCTGTGATTTGGCGCACTTGGCGGGGCTGACCCCCGCCTCGGTTATCTGCGAAATCTTGAAAGATGATGGCGAGATGGCACGCTTGCCAGACCTGATTGCGTTCGCGCAATTGCATGGCTTGAAAATCGGCACTATTGCCGACCTGATCGAACACCGTAGCCAGCATGAGAAGCTGGTTGAGCGCGTGGCAAAACGTATAGTACAAACAGCTTATGGTGCATTCGATTTGATCAGCTATGTGGACAAAACCACGCAGCGCACCCATCTGGCTTTGGTTAAGGGCGACATTCAACCGCAAGTTGAGACGCTGGTGCGCGTGCATGAACCGCTGTCAGTGCTGGATTTTCTTGAGCAGGCAAGTTTCACGAATTCAATGAGTGTGCATGATGCGATGCTGAAAATTAGTCACGCATCCGCCGGTGTGTTGGTGTTATTGCATCGCAACGAAACTTCGAGTGACTTGTTGACACGTGCTGAAGCAACGCCGGAGGCGCACCATATCCCCCAGTGGGATTTGCGCAGTTACGGCATAGGTGCGCAGATACTGCGCGACTTGAATGTCGGCAAGATGCGCCTGCTTGCTACCCCGCGCAAGCTTCCGAGTATGACGGGCTTTGGACTCGAAGTTGTTGGTTATGCGGCACAGGAATAAATCAGGAATATCTCCAATTACTCATCACATTACATGCACTTCCAGCCTTTCCTGACAAAGGTAAGCTGGGTGGGCTATCAGGATAAATAATGAAAGAAATCGAAAAGAATTTGAACGGCGCAGGAATGCGTATTGGCATCGTACAAAGCCGTTTCAATCCGGTAATTTGCGAAGGTCTTCTGGCTGCCTGCCGTACCCAGCTTGTCCAGCAAGGTGTAAGCGATGCAGACATCATGCTGGCAAGCGTGCCGGGTGCATTGGAAATCCCATTGGTACTGCAACGTATGGCGCAAAGCGGAAGGTTCGACGCGCTTATAGCGCTGGGCGCAGTAATTCGGGGGGATACTTACCACTTCGAAATTGTGGCGAATGAATCTGCACGCGGGGTGAGCGAAGTGCAACTGCATGGCAGATTGCCCATCGCCAATGCCATTCTGACAACCGATGTCGATGAGCAGGCAGAGGAACGAATGAATACTAAAGGCTCGGAAGCTGCATTAGTGGCAATTGAGATGGTAAATTTATTGAAGGAATTGGCATGAACGAACCGGCCATTAAAGCGAAAGCACCTCCCAAGAATTCGCGCCGCCGCTCGCGCGAGCTCGCTTTGCAGGGTATTTATCAATGGCGCTTAACCAGCGATGACCTGGAACAAATCGAAAAACAGATTCGCGCAGAAAAGGGAATGGGCCGTTACGATGCGGAGTTCTTCAGCAAATTGCTGCGTGGCGTACTTACGAAACATGCCGAACTTGAGATGGTTGTTACCAAGC
>JBDSEJ010000487.1:0-1759 GCA_039920105.1 Candidatus Nitrotoga sp.
CTTTAGCTCACGCTGATACCGATGCACGTTCTGGAAAAATGGATGGAAAAATGCAGGAAAAAATGTTCAAAGCCATGGATACCAATAACGACGGTATGGTCACTAATGACGAGTTTAATGCCCATCACGCAAAGAAATTTAAGGAACTGGATGTCAACGGTAATGGCCAAATTACCCTGGAGGAAATGAAGGCCGGGTACAAGAAGATGATGGATGATGGTGAGCGCAAGAAAATGGATGATCCCGAGCGCAAGAAGATGGATGATAAAGATGATAAAGATTAATAAATATAGCCTCTTGCAAAATCCATCACCCAAGCTGGGTTATAGTTTGACTGAAGGTTAAAAAGGGTGGGTGCCGACTGTGTAAATAGGCACCATTGAGTTGTCAGACAGAAGAATTCTTGACAATTCCATACCGTTAGCCACTGAGTCAACCGTTGGCTCACAGGCATAGAAGTTTGTTCAATTTTTTATCTAGGAGAAATACTAATGACACAAGCACAAACGAAAGATCAGGAAGCAACACAAAAGAAAACTTCGCAGCAACATCATCAGAAAGCGGCAGAACTCCACGAACAGGCATCCAAGCATCACAAGGAAGCCGCCAAGCATTACGAATCCGGCGACGACAAGGCTGCAGCCACTACGCCCAGATAGCCCATGGGCACACGGTTCAAGCCACAGAAGAAGGAACGGAAGCCAGCAAGAAACACGCGAATATGCACAGTCCTAAAAAGTAATCTGTACTGACCTTAAACGCAACCAGGTTCGTGGGTGAGGCTCAGCCTTTACCATGCCTGGCTGTCAACGCTAAATAGTAATCAGTTCTTAAAATATTCAAGACAAGTTTCACAACATCTCAAGCTTAGCCGAATCATTAACAGAATCTTGACCCCCATACGCCTTGGCAGATAAGAGATCATGGTAGATAAACCCAGGTGAACATTGATTTTTTTATGATCCAAACCAAGACGCTGGTATCGTCAACTGCATTCATTGGTGATGCGCGCGAACTCCGCTACTCCCAAGTTTTCAGCACGCAATTGCGCATCTATTCCCAGCCGGACGAAATCATCTTCCGTCAAATAGGCCTTTAGCGTGTTACGCAGGGTCTTGCGCCGTTGCCCGAAGGCTGCGGCGACAATTTGTGCAAATAGTTTTTTGTTTCGCACCAGCACTTCGCTCGCTGGCAGTGGGATCATGCGCACAATGGCGGAATCCACTTTGGGTGACGGACGAAAAGACTCCGGCGGAACGTCGAGTAACTTTTCCATGTGGAAACGGTATTGCAGCATCACCGACAAGCGACCATAGGCTGGGGTTGATGGTTCAGCCACCATGCGCTCCACTACTTCGTGCTGTAACATAAAGTGCATATCGTGTATGCGCTCGCAGTAGCCTGAGAAATGGAACAGCAGCGGCGAAGAAATGTTATAGGGTAGATTGCCGACAATGCGCAAGGGTTCGGGCAATTGCGCCAGGTCAAACTTGAGTGCGTCTCCCGCATGGATAACCAGCTTATCCTGCGGATAGTCCTTCTCCAGGTGCGTGATGATGTCGCGGTCGATTTCTACTACATGCAGTTGATTAAGCCGCTGCAGCAAAGGGCGAGTCAGCGCACCCAGGCCGGGGCCGATTTCCACCATGAAATCCGCTGCGTGTGGCTTGATCGCCCGGACGATGTCGGCGATTATTTGCTCATCCACCAGGAAATTTTGACCGAATCTTTTACGTGCTTTATGCATTGGAGTACCAGG
>JBDSEJ010000488.1:0-4221 GCA_039920105.1 Candidatus Nitrotoga sp.
AATCCATTCCACCGCCAAACCAGAATGCGATTTCACCATCATTTTTTTTCGCCATGAACATGCGCACATTCATATGCACGGTGGGTGCATAAGGGTTGCGCGGGTGGAATACCAAGGACACGCCCATCGCCTCCCATGTGCACCCTGCCAGTTCCGGACGATGTGCCGTAGCGGAAGGAGGCATCTTGTTGCCCGTTACATGAGAGAAACCTACTCCGCCACGTTCCAGAACATTTCCTTCTTCGAGGATGCAGCTTCGGCCGCCGCCACCTTCCGGGCGATCCCAACTGTAACGCTGAAATTTATTGCCATCCACCTGTTCCAAGCGAGTCACAATCGCGTCTTGCAACTCGATTAAGAATTTTTTGACTGCGGCACTATCCATGCATACTCCGATTGGTTTCGTATCTATTTACGGATGAACTCTCGCACATCCATGCATAATCCCTTGAGCCTTGACAGACGCTGCATCGCGCGGTTGTATGCGGCAATACCCCAAGCCTTACCACGACTATGAAGATTTGAAGCTGCAGCTATCTGAAGAGGTCGTTTTTTTTGGGTGAAGTGGCGGTAGCGCGATAGCCGATGTCGTGGCGCATCTGACAGCCATCGAAATGAATATTCTCGGCGACCTGATAAGCACGGCGCTGCGCGATTTTCACACTGTCGCCCAACGCAGTAACGCACAACACACGCCCACCGCTGGTGACTGCTTTGCCTTCCTGCATGACGGTGCCGGCATGAAACACATGTGCCTCTTCCTGAGCTTTTGGCAGACCGGTAATGACATCGCCTTTTTGTGGCGTGCCGGGATAATTGGCGGCGGCCATTACAACGCCGAGCGCAGCGCGCATGTCCCATTCCGCCTCTACCTTATTCAATGTGCCGTTGATTGCATGCTCAAGTAGCACCAGCAGGTCACTCTTCAGGCGCAACATGATAGGCTGGGTTTCTGGATCCCATTCGACAATTAAACTCCAGCACCTTGAAATTATTTTGTGGGTCTATCATCAGACCAGCATATAAAAAGCCCGTGTAAGAAATCCCTTCTTTTTCCATGCCCTGGACCACGGGCATTATCACCTCGCGCAACACGCGCGCATGCAGTTGCGGTGTCACCACCGGTGCAGGTGAATAAGCGCCCATGCCGCCGGTGTTGGGGCCTTGATCGCCATCCAGTAGCCGTTTATGATCCTGGCTAGTCGCCAGTGGCAGCACATGCTTGCCGTCCACCATGACAATAAAACTGGCTTCCTCGCCGACCAGAAACTCCTCTATTATCACGCGCGCGCCAGCATCACCCAATTTGTTGTCGGACAGCATCATTGTTATAGCTTCATGCGCTTCCTGTACTGTCATTGCTACGATCACGCCTTTGCCTGCAGCCAAGCCATCAGCTTTGATCACAATGGGCGCACCCTGTTTTTCCACATAAGCGCACGCATCCGCTGTCACGCTAAAAGTTTGATATAGCGCAGTGGGGATATGGTGGCGCACCATGAAATTCTTGGCAAAATCTTTGGAGCTTTCCAGTTGTGCCGCCGCTTTGGTAGGACCAAAAATTTTCAGGCCAGCGGCACGGAAGTCGTCCACTATGCCAACTGCTAACGATGCTTCCGGGCCGACTACAGTAAGGTGGATCTGTTCGCGTTGTGCGAATGCGATGAGATCTGGAATAGCGGTGATGGCAATATTTTCCACGCCGTCTTCAAGCGCAGTACCGGCATTGCCTGGGGCGACGTACACCCGCTGCACTTTGGTGGCTTGCGTCAGACGCCATGCCAGTGCATGTTCTCGACCACCGCTTCCAATAACCAGAATTTTCATAACGTAACCCCAAATTTGATACAGAGGTCACAAAGCAAAAAACTTGGGGCAAGTAAGCGGGTTTGTGTCTCTGTGATTAAAGCGTTTAATGTCTGAAATGTCGATAACCCGTAAACACCATCACCAGCCCATGTTCATCCGCTGCTGCAATAACTTCTTCGTCGCGCATGCTGCCACCGGGCTGGATTACTGCTTTCGCGCCTGCTTCGGCCAGCACGTCCACGCCATCACGGAAAGGGAAGAAGGCATCAGACGCAACGACAGAATTAACCAGGCTGCAAGTTGCATTTTGTGCTTTGATTGTGGCAATACGAGTACTGTCTACCCGGCTCATTTGACCGGCACCCACGCCTAGCGTGCGCCCATCTTTGCAGAACACGATGGCATTTGATTTTACGTATTTAGCCACGCGCCAGGCGAACAGCAGGTCATTTAATTGTTCAGCACTCGGCTGTGCTTTAGTAACCACGCGTAATTGCTCGGCTTGCACATCCAAGGTATCAGGTGATTGCACCAATAAGCCGCCACCCACCCGCTTAAAATCATATTGATTGTGTGCCTTGGACAGCGGAACGGTAAGCAGGCGTATATTTTGTTTTGCTGCCACAACCTTTCGTGCGTCGTCAGTCACTGAAGGTGCAATAATCACCTCAACAAATTGATTGGCAGTGATAGTCGTTGCGGTATCTGAATCCAGCTCGCGGTTAAAAGCGATGATGCCACCGAATGCGGAGGTGGGGTCCGTTGCATAAGCCAACTTGTAGGCATTCAACGGTGCATCGGAAATCGCCACACCGCAGGGGTTGGCGTGCTTGACGATGACGCAAGCGGGCTGCTCAAATGTTTTGACACATTCCCAAGCTGAATCGGCATCGCCAATGTTGTTATAGGACAGCTCTTTGCCCTGCAACTGAGTGTAATCGGCAATGCCACCCGGCACCCTATTCAGGTCACGGTAGAAAGCTGCATTTTGATGTGGATTTTCGCCATAGCGCATATCCTGCACCTTGGCGAAGTTGAAGTTGATCTGTGTCGGATACTCACAGCGGGCGCCGTCGGAGCGAGTTGCAGTAAGGTAATTGCTGATCGCACTGTCATACGCGGCAGTGTGTGAGAAAGCTTTTTTAGCCAGATCGAAACGCGTGGCATTTGAAACAGCGCCGCCATTTGCCTGCATCTCGGTCAGAATGGTGCTGTAATCATTTGAGTCGGTGACAATAGCTACATGTTGATGATTCTTCGCTGCGGCGCGCACCATGGTCGGTCCGCCAATGTCGATGTTCTCGATCGCATCCCCCGCTGTGCAATCGGGTTTGGCAACGGTAGCGCCGAACGGATACAAATTCACCACTACCAGATCAATGGTAGGAATGCTGTATTTCTGTAGTGTGGCAACATGTTCCGGTAAATCCCGTCGTGCCAGAATCCCAGCATGAACTTTCGGTTGCAGTGTCTTTACGCGTCCATCCAGCATCTCGGGGAAGCCAGTGTAATCGGCTACTTCCGTGACCGGAATGCCGTTATCGGCAAGTGTCTTGGCCGTGCCGCCAGTGGAAAGGATGGTAACCCCCAGTTGCTGCAAACCCTTGGCGAACTCCAGCAAGCCGGTCTTGTCCGATACACTGATGAGGGCTTGTTTGATTGGTGTCATATTTAACTGTTCTCTTCGTTCGGTTTTACAAGTTGTATTCTCTGAACAGCCCTGCGTTCGGGCCGGGTATTTGGCCGCAAGTTTGATGTTTCGCAGGGAGTATTGTGTTGCAGCATTTTTTTTCTTAATGTGTTGCGGTTAAGGCCTAATAATGCTGCTGCTCGTGTTTGATTGCCGCCTGCATGTTGTAGAACGGCTTCGATTAATGGCTTTTCAACACAATTCATGACCATGTCATATACCGCACACGAAGGACTCTCGCCATCGAGATCCTTGAAATAATCGTCCACTGCCTTGCGCACATATTTCGCAACATCGTTCTCGCCTAACATACAGTCATCTTCTTTTTTCATGCGGCCAGCTCCTCAATGTAGGACAAGCGTTCGCTGTGCTGTAACTGACCATCAAAAAAATCATTTACCGCTATTAATTGTTCCGCGCAGCTTTCCAGTTGATTCATATGGTGGCGAAAGTGTGCAGAGCCAATCAATCCCTTTGTGTACCAAGAGATATGTTTGCGTGCCACGCGCAACCCCGTGTGTTCACCATAGAACGAGTAAAGTTCATATACATGCTTAAGCAGTACGCGATGCACCTCGTCCACTTGCGGTGCAGGAAGATGTGTACCGGTTTTGATGAAATGCTCGATCTCACGAAATAGCCACGGACGCCCTTGTGCGGCTCGTCCTATCATAACGGCATCCGCGCCAGTCTGCTGTAAAACATAACGGGCTTTTTCCGGG
>JBDSEJ010000489.1:0-4579 GCA_039920105.1 Candidatus Nitrotoga sp.
TGACTTCCGCATTTGGGAGCCAGATAAACAAACCTAAAGAAGTTATTTCAGCCGGTGAGCAGGACTTATTGCTAAAATCCTTGGTAGACAGAAGGAATGCAAAATTAGTTGAACAACAGCAAAAGTCCATGGAATACATCGTTAAAAAAATCAATCAAGTCATGAGCGTATTGATAAAAAATGGCCAGGTAAGTGTGATGCAGACTAATCGCGGTGTGGCGGTCGAAATTAATGCTAGCGTACTATTTAATCAGGGGGATGCTGCTTTACAAAAAAGTGCAATTAGCACGCTGACCGAAGTGGCAAAGGTTTTGGATAAGACTGAGCTAGCCATTGAAATCGAGGGCCATACCGATGACACCCCAATTAATACTCAACAGTTCCCATCTAATTGGGAGTTATCTTCGGCACGTGCCAGTAGCGTAGTGCGCTTACTTATCGAGCATGGATTATTGTCACGGCACCTGAAAGCGATAGGCACCGCCGACAACCATCCAGTTGTATCCAATGATACGGCGGAAGGACGCGCACGTAATCGCCGGATTACAGTGACAATATTATCACCTGCTTTCGAGCAAATGGAGCAAGCGCCAAAGTCATCTTTGCAGTTAAGTTAAAGATAAGGGAGGGAGATGGCGGGTTTCACCATCACGCCATGCTGAGTAGCGCAGCTATGGATTTCTGGGACGAAACGACCCAAGCCGGCATACGATAACATCGGCGAAAACTTCGCCGAACGCCAAGAGTGCCTTCCTATATAAATTACGTTGCTCGGGGCAGAATAGATTTACACAGCAACATTTTCCGGACTCTCAATCACAATACAACGACTGAATGTCTGTACTCTCTCGCAAGTGCTTTGGTCAGTGCTTTGTAACTTTGAATGAACATTGATGACCAAGTTAAATATTTTGTAAAAAACAGCTTGTCCTCAGGCAAGGTACGACAACATAAAATATGACTGCATCGAGTGAAAAAGGTTGGCGAAGTTCAGGATTTTAATGACTGCTATTTCAGAAGTACGCCACTAGCCGCCTTGACATCAAGAACTGCTGAAGCTGGCAACAACGAATTATCACCCACAACCTGAAAAAATATTTCGCCTCGCTTGATCATGCCCAGCTCACTGCGAGCACGCTCTTCTATTGCTTCAGTACCTTGCTTTAGATCGCGCACTTCGGCATCCATAATGGAATTACGCGCTTGTGTTTTCTTATTAAGAAATTTTTGTTCCTCAACATTGCGGTCTAGATCCCAGACCTTTAACCAACCACCCTTCCAAAACCACAACGGATACTGCAATAGCAGTAGCAAAAATATCAGTATTAACGAAACCCAGCGCATCTATCTTAAATTCAAATCAAGCGCAAAACCTATACCAGTTGGTGGTAAGCATCACGTCCAGGATAATACGCGCTGTCACCCATGTCTTCTTCAATACGTAGCAGCTGGTTATACTTAGCAATTCTGTCAGAACGCGAAAGTGAACCGGTTTTTATTTGCAGAACATTGGTAGCCACGGCAATATCGGCAATCATAGTGTCTTCAGTCTCACCGGAGCGATGCGAAATAACTGCGGTATACCCCGCACGCTTAGCCATCTCAATAGCGGCGAACGTTTCAGTTAGCGTACCAATCTGGTTAATTTTAATCAGGACAGAATTAGCCAAATCCTGACGAATTCCTTCACGTAATATCTTCGTATTTGTTACAAAGACGTCATCACCTACCAGTTGAACATCTTTACCCAAACGCTGAGTCAGTAACTTCCACCCAGTCCAATCATGTTCACTCATACCATCTTCTATGCTAATTAATGGATATTTATCGACCCAATTAGCAAGATAATCAACAAACTGCGCGGATGTTAACTTAACACCCTCTGATTCAAGATGATACAAACCGTCTTTGTAAAATTCGGAGCTAGCGCAATCCACGCCGATAGCCACATCCATACCCGGCACATAACCTGCCGCCTCTATACCTTCTATAATCAGCTGCAATGCAGCTTCGTTATTCGGCAGATTAGGTGCAAAGCCACCTTCATCTCCAACTGTGGTTGGCATGCCCTTGTCGTCGATCAGCCCTTTAAGCGCATGGAAAATTTCCGCCCCACAACGTAATGCCTCGCGGAAGCTGGCTGCACCAATCGGAATAATCATGTATTCCTGCATATCAATATTGTTGTTTGCGTGAGCACCTCCATTGATAATGTTCATCATGGGGACTGGCATTCCCATTTGCGCTGCGCCTCCAAGATAACGATACAACGGCAAGCCAGATTCTTCCGCAGCGGCCTTGGCCACCGCCATGGATACCGCCAAAATGGCATTAGCGCCGAGACGTGATTTATTTTCAGTACCATCCAGCTCAATCATAGTCTGATCAATAAACGTCTGATCTGCGGCATCCAAACCAATAATAGCTTCGGCAATTTCGGTGTTAACGTTCTCCACCGCCTTCAACACGCCCTTGCCGTTGTATCGCTGCTTATCATCATCACGAAGCTCGACAGCTTCTTTCTCTCCGGTGGAAGCGCCAGATGGCACAGCAGCCCGACCCATAATGCCTGATTCTAATAACACATCCGCCTCGACCGTGGGATTGCCACGGGAATCCAAAATCTCACGTGCTATAACATCTACAATTGCACTCATCACTTATTCCTTCATTCACTATACATTACTCAAATCTATATTTTCTTCGATAAAGCTTTGTTCCTTAACCATCTCATCCAACCTTTTTAAGGTATGCAATAGCTCTTCAAGATGTCCAAGCGGGAAGGCATTCGGCCCATCCGACAATGCTTGTGCCGGATTAGGATGCGTTTCCATGAACAACCCGGAAACGCCAGCCGCTACAGCAGCTCGCGCCAAAACTGGTACGAATTCTCGCTGCCCCCCGCTTACCGTGCCCTGCCCACCTGGCAACTGTACCGAATGCGTAGCATCGAAAACAACTGGACAGCCGGTGTTACGCATAATGGCTAAAGAACGCATGTCTGACACCAAATTATTATAGCCAAATGATACACCTCGTTCACACACCATGATGTTGTCCTGACCGCTAGCTTCACGCGCTTTTGCAACCACATTTCGCATGTCCCATGGCGATAGAAACTGTCCCTTCTTAATATTCACCGGGCGTCCAGAACTTGCAACTGCATGAATGAAGTCGGTCTGACGGCACAGAAAGGCAGGCGTTTGTAAAACATCAACCACAGTTGCAACCAGAGAAATCTCATCAATACTATGCACATCTGTTAGGACCGGCACACCAATTTGAGACTTCACATTGTCAAGAATTTTCAGGCCCACATCAATTCCAAAGCCACGAAAAGATTTGCCTGAACTGCGATTTGCCTTGTCATATGATGACTTGTAAATAAATGGAATACCCAGCTTCAGACAAATCTCCTTAATTTGCCCTGCCGTGTCCAGCGCCAACTGCTCGGACTCAATTACACAAGGTCCCGCAATCAGGAACAATGGCTTATTAAGGCCTGCTTCAAAATTACATAGTTTCATATGAGCACTATTTTTTTGCTGAAAGCGCTGACTGATGGCACACAATTGCCGCTTCAACAAACGCTTTAAATAGAGGGTGACCGTCGCGCGGAGTGGATGTAAATTCAGGATGGAACTGTACGCCAATAAACCAAGGATGCATAGTTTGCGGTAATTCCATAATCTCCGGTAAGGAATCACTTGGCGTACGTGCAGAAATCACCAAACCAGCATTCTCAAGGGTGGGTACATAGTAATTATTAACTTCATAGCGATGGCGGTGGCGTTCATTGACTTGATCGCCGTAGATAGTCGCAGCCAAGGTATGGAGCTTGATCGGACAGCGCTGTGAACCTAGGCGCATCGTACCGCCAAGATCGGAATCAGTATTACGAATTTTTAGTTTCCCATCACTGTCGAGCCATTCAGTAATTAGCGCCACCACAGGATGCTCCGTCTCTGGATTAAATTCAGTGCTGTTTGCATCCACCATTCCTGCCACATTACGCGCGTATTCAATTACTGCAAGCTGCATTCCAAGACAAATACCAAGGTAGGGCAATTTATTTTCACGGGCATAACGTATCGCAGAAATTTTACCTTCGGTGCCCCGTTTACCAAATCCGCCTGGAACTAGAACAGCATCAAGTCCCCTGAGGCCATCTATGCCACCGCTTTCAAGGACTTCAGAATCAATATATTCGATATTGACGCGAGTAGAAGTGTGTATGCCCGCATGACGCAAAGATTCAATAAGAGATTTATATGATTCAGTCAATTCAACATATTTACCTACCATACCGATGGTAACCTCATGTTGCGGATGATCTAATGCGTAGACAAGTTTATCCCAGGAGGCCAAATCTGCAGGTGGAAGATGTGACAGACCCAATTGCTCGCAGACGATGCGATCCAACTCCTGCTTATGCAACATCTGAGGAACTTTATAGATACTATCCACATCCCACATTGAAATAACGGCCTCTTCCCGCACATTAGAAAACAATGAAATCTTTGCACGTTCTTCATCAGGAATAGGACGATCTGCTCGGCATATTATAGCAGTTGGAAAA
>JBDSEJ010000490.1:0-3143 GCA_039920105.1 Candidatus Nitrotoga sp.
GCGCGCAACGTCACCAGGTTGATCACCTTCCATTGCGGTGCACCCAGCGCTGCCGCCGCTTCGCGCAAGGTGTTGGGCACCAGGCGCAACATATTTTCGGTGGTGCGTATAACGATCGGGATGACTAAAATGGATAACGCCAGCGTACCGGCCCAGCCGGAGAAGTGCCCAATCTTGATGACGTACATTTCATATATAAACAAGCCGATCACGATAGATGGTGCAGAAAGCAGCACGTCATTAATAAAGCGTGTGGTCGGTGCCAACCAGCCGCGCTGGCCGAATTCCGCCAAATAGGTGCCCGCCAGTATGCCAACTGGAGTGCTAATTAATGTGGCGAAAAAGGTCATCATCAAGCTGCCGGCAATGGCGTTAAGCAAACCTCCAGCGCTGTTGGGCGGTGGCGTCATCTGGGTAAGTACTGCCATGGAAAGCTGAGGCAGACCGTTTGCTAGTAGTGTCCATAAAATCCAGCCCAACCAAAGTAGGCCAAACAGCATGGCCAAGGCTGAAATTCCCAGACCTATGGCATTGATCAGACGGCGACGCGTGTAGAGTGTCAGCATAATCAAGTCGTGGATCCTTCGCGTTTCGTCAGCATGTACAGCATATAGCGAGCCAGCGATAACACGATGAAAGTTATTAAGAACAGAATTAGTCCGAGTTCTACCAGTGCTGAGGTATATAACTCACCCACTGCCTCATTGAACTCATTGGCTAGCGCGGAGGAGATGCTATTGCCCGGCATTAGTAACGAGGCACTCAATTCGTGTGCATTGCCGATGACGAAGGTGACCGCCATGGTTTCGCCCAGCGCGCGCCCAAGGCCGAGCATAATACCGCCGGCCACACCGATCTTGGTATAGGGCAGCACCACATGCCACATCACTTCCCAAGTGGTAGCGCCCAAGCCATAGGCAGATTCTTTAAGCAGGGTTGGAACAACCTCGAATACATCGCGCATTACCGAGGCAATAAAGGGAATTACCATGATGGCCAGAATGATGCCTGCGGTGAGCACACCTATACCCATAGGTATGCCTTGAAATAAAGGCCCAAATATCGGTAGCGGACCAAGTTCTTCGATAAGCCAAGGCTGTACATAATCAGCAAATAGTGGGGCAAACACGAACAAACCCCACATGCCGTAAATAATACTTGGTATACCAGCCAGCAGTTCGATGGCAATACCTAGAGGACGGCGTAACCAACGCGGCGACAATTCAGTAAGAAAAAGTGCGATACCAAAACTGACTGGGATAGCAATCAGTAAGGCGATGGCAGATGTTACCAGTGTGCCAACTATCGGAACGAGCGCGCCAAATTCGTCTGTAACCGGATTCCATTCAGCGCTGGTTAAAAATTGGAAACCAAACGCCTTAATGGAGGGTAGGCTGCCTATTATCAATGAAATGATGATGGCAACAAGCAGTACGAGCACGGCAAATGCAGACAAACGAGTTATATTGCGGAATAGGATATCCAGCAAATTATGTCGCTTCATATGTACTTCGCGTAAAAATGTCGGCATAATTTTTTTAAAAAGTGCTCAAAATTAGAGGGAGCCTGGCCCCCTCATAATTTTATCCAGCAAGAATTATATCTTGCAAACGCACACTGTCAGAGCAATTAAGTAGACTATTATTTCCAGAAAGTATTGCCCTTGTTATCCTTAATCTCTGATTTCCAAGCGGTGCGTACCAGTTGCTGAACATTTTCCGGCATGGGTACATAATCCAGAGCCTCAGCCATTTTTCCGCCATTGATGAAAGCCCAGTCAAAGAATTTTAATACTGCTTTAGCTGTTTCAGGATTGCCCTGCGTCTTTTGCATTAAAATGAATGTTGCGCCGGTGATAGGCCAGCTTTCTTTGCCTGGTTCGTTGGTCAGCAACTCATAGAAACCTGACGCTTTTTTCCAGTCAGCGTTGGCAGCTGCAGCTCTGAATGAGGTGTCATTTGGTTTAACAAACTCACCATTATGGTTCTTAAGTTGTGCATAAGTCATTTTGTTCTGTAAGGCATAAGCATATTCCACATAACCGATAGAATTATTTATCCGCTGTACATAAGAGGCCACTCCTTCGTTACCTTTGCCACCCGTCCCCGTTTTCCAAGAGACGGCAGAGCCTTCGCCGACCACAGATTTCCATGCTGGACTAACTTTGGATAGGTAGTTGGTAAAAATGAAGGTAGTGCCTGAGCCATCGGAACGATGGACTACGGTGATAGTTTTATTGGGTAGTTTAGTGCCCGGATTCAGCGCCACTAGTGCTGGGTCATTCCACTTGGTGATCTTGCCGAGGAAAATGTCGGCCAGCACTGTGCCGTCCAGTTTGAACTGCCCGGGTGCAATTCCGGCTACTTTGATAACAGGCACCACGCCGCCCATTACTGCCGGGAATTGCATCAGGCCATTCTTTTCCAATTCTTCGGGTTTCAAAGGCATATCTGAAGCGCCAAAATCTACTGTCTTGGCGATAATTTGTTTGATGCCACCACCGGAACCTATGGATTGATAATTCACGCTAATACCGGTCTTTGTTTTATAAGTGTCTGCCCATTTGGCGTAAATTGGATAGGGGAAGGTAGCGCCTGCGCCGGTAAGGTTAATGGCCGAAGCATTGGCTGCTAAAAACAAAGAAGCAATAAGCCCGAATATATAAATAGAACGATTTAGTTTAGTCATAATTCTCTCCAATAATTAGATTCACTACAATGTATCTTTCATAACTATAACTATTTTCTATTACAGAATTATTACACAGACAAGCAGCTTGTCGGATATCCCCAAAAAATATTAATATCAGCAAATCACCACTTTGTAATCTTATCTTTATGTTATTTAATTAATAAAAATTATTAACCTCTAGCTAATTCCCCGGTAATTTTGCGGCGCAGATGTTTGGATGAGTGAGTTCATAAATATAAAGAAAGAGGTAGTGCCGCGAAACTATACAGCTCGATAAGTGGTAGCCTGGCTTAACCCAAGCCTTGGAAGTCACGGCGCACTGGGGAGCAAGCGCATGAGAAGGACGAAAAGAAATCACGCACCGGTAGTTAATGCCACGGTGCCAATAACTGCGGCCAAGGGCGACAAGCCCTTGGCCGGGTTGGCTGAACAATTCGATATTCATCCGAACC